>DNNV01000291.1:0-4300 GCA_003497505.1 Clostridiales bacterium
ATCTTCACAACTCCTCTTGGTTTCGTCATAACTTTTTTCAGGAAGATTAAAAACCTCGCCTATATTAATATTTATATCCGCATCATAAAATACTTCTTTATCCATATCGTTTTCTATAGGCATAAATTTTTCCGTGCCCCAAATACCTATCGGCACTATTGGAGCATTGGTAAGCCTTGCAAATAATAAAATCCCTTTTTTTCCTTCAAGCATATTTGCTGTTCTGCTCCGTGTGCCCTCAGGAAATATTAAAATGTTGTTACCTTCCTTTACTGCATTAACAATCTTTTTAATTGCATCTTTGTCCGGCGAATTTGGTAATATTGGTATTGATCTGACTACTTTAAATCCTAAATTAGTCATAGAATTATGTTCTAATTTTTTCCCGGCTACGAAAATAATATTTTCTTTTTCAAGTACTTTATTCAATACTAATCCGTCAGAATTACTTAAATGATTGCATACAAACAAATAAGGTCTTTTAAAATCACTACTTAAATTTTCAAGACCTTTTACATCTAATCTTGCATGATTTTTTATTTGCAAATTAACATAAAAGCTAACAAACCTGATTATCAAAGGTTCAGGCAATAGATTAACAAATATTAATAAGAATTTGTTCATTTACATATAAACCTCTTTATAAAAGATTATTTCCGGATTTAAAAACTCAACCGCATATCGTACCAAACCGCACCGCCATGAGCAGAATTAGAAATACCGATGTTTACAAATCCAAATTTTTCATAATAATGAATAAGCTCTTGCTTACAAGTAAGAATACAACCTTTGCGGTTTTCTGATTTTGCATCTTTTATTACCTGCTCCATAACTTTTGCCGCACAACCTCTTTGACGGTACTCCGGAATAGTATTAACGCCAAAGATGGCTTGCCAGTTACCGGACTCATTATGCAGTAATGCATTTTCGAACATCTCATCCCTAATAGTTGGCTCATCGGTTACCATACCGTTGATGAAACTTACCAGTTTGCCATCATCCTCCAGAAGCCAAAAATGATTAGGATAGACAGTCAGACGAGCTTTAAAAGCTATTTCAGTGGCCGCTTCGGCCGCCGGAAAGCATTCAGCCTCCACGGCGGTAATTGCAGATAAATCATGCATAGTAGCTTTACGAATATTCATAGTTATTATCTCCTTAATTTCTAATCTTTATCTTATTTTTAAGTTCTCAGTATGGTTCTTCTTTTGTATCTGTGAGCAGAATCACTTTATCATTAAATTCTTTGCATATTGCTTAATACCCTTATTAAATCGCTGAACACCCCATATGCTGTCTGTTCTATTTCCGGCTCATGCTCTACAACTGAAACTGTGCCCATTAGATCAGTGGTGATACTCACTATTGAGGTTGTTCCTTTGATATTTGATAAAAGAGAGTTTTTATGGATTTCCTCAGGCTGCACTTTTGCAATTACTTTGCCGTTTTCTATGCCCCCATAGCATATCAGCTTAATTACATTGTCCCTTTTTTCTGCTTCTTTTATTTGTTCGTATGTAATATCTTCAATTCCTTTTCTGTCAACATCATTAGGTGTGATATTTGCTCCCATGAGAACATTTAATAAGGCTGCGGTCTTTGCGGCAGCGTCCCACCCTTCTATATCCATTGACGGATCTTCCTCAACAAAGCCTCTTTTCTTCCCTTCCTCAATAACTTCATCGTATAATTTGCCATTTGCAATTTCTTCTAAAATAAAATTAGTGGTGGAATTTAAAATACCAATTATTTTTGTGACCTTGCAAAATTTCAAAGTTTCATCCACAAGATTAAAAACAGGAGTTCCATCCATTACGGTTGTCTCATAATAAAACAGCACCTTGTTTTTTCCCGCCAAGTCTCTTAAATATTCAAATGCCCATGCAATCGGACCTTTGTTTGCACTTACAGCATGTTTCTTTCTCTTTAATGCAGCTGCTATGTGGTCAATGGCAGGCTGACCTGAAAAAATTTTCAACGGAGTAAGCTCAAAAAGTATATCATAATCAACATTCTCAGCAACCTCCATTGAACTTATATCCTTATAATCACTCTTATTTTTATCAAAATGATTCAGTACTTCCAAGTCATTAAGTACCCCTGTTAAGTCAATTCCATTTTCATTTACTAAACAACCTTTTGATTTAGTCGAAATTGCTACTACGCGGATGTTTAAATTGAATTCTTCAAATATTTCTTTTTCTTTTTCAATCAGTAGCTTTGCAAATGCCCTTCCTACGTTACCAAAACCTAATATTGCGATTTTAATGTTATTGTTGGTCATTTCACACCTCTATTTAAAAGTAATACGGATTATATTATATTACCGCATATTATAATATTAATTTCTCCGTGCTTTATCCATAACTTTACCACAAAATTACTAAAACATAAAGGAATTTATCAAAGGCTTAGCATTTATTGCAAAACTTAAAAGCCGCCTGAAGCGAGTGAAAAGGTCACTATGCTTCCAGCGGCTCCTATCATTTACATATCCTTGCACGTTTTAGAGCAAGAAGAATAACCACCAAAACGGAAATCTCAAATCAAAATTATTCCTTCTGTCAAATTCTTGTCTCCTGTCAGATTCATGCCTCCTGTCGAATTCCATCCTTCTGTTAAACTCATTTCTGAATTCAGGTTCATTTCTTCTGTCAAAATCCATCCTTCTGTCATTTCCCATGAAAGGTTCATTCCTTCTGTCAACCATTTTTAAACTCCTTTCCATCAAAAATTGATATTCTGAAATATTATTAAATTACAACAACCATTCATATAATCCAATATATGTTTCAATATATATTGTGTTCTTTATTTTTACTGATATTGCTGATTTTAACGATATTTATTTGGTGACTGAATTTTATATTTCATGGATTTTAATGTAATTGCGTGAAAACAGTATTTATTATCACAATTATCGTAAATTGGAATAACCTATTGTTAAGCATGTCTCAAAATACTAACAGAGTTGTATTATTTATGAGTTGTAGAAATAGTAATATCGGGTCCCGAAGAGTGCGCTGCAATTGCAATTGCGTTTTTGAATGCCTGTTAGAGCTCCTTGAAGATGCCAGAGAAAACGACGAGTGCCGTGATATTTGCAGAAGATGTGAAAGGTTCAGAAGAAGATAAGTGAATTTAAACCGGAGAGCTATCTCTCCGGTTTTTCGTATTTAATAACCATCGCAGCAAAACTGCACAGTTTTATTAGAACTCCTTTTTTCCATATATCACAATTGATGCATAAACAGATGCGGCAGAAGTTGCAGCTGTAATTAATGGAAGTAAATAAATAAGATTAATCGGAGGTTCCTCGGGAAAAGCAAATCCAAGCTTTGAAATCAGTACTAAAGCACCTGTAGGAGCAAACAGCACCAGCATCATAAAAATACGACCCTTCTCCACTCCGTATTTAAAAATTATTGGAAGCACAATATCCATAAATATTATTCCGACAGCAAAAATACCTGATCCAAAGGCAACAGCTTCAATCAAAGGTGTTTTCCCGATGGTTGCCATAGACAGAATTGTTATTACAAACGATGCAGTCAAGAAAATAAGCCCCGAAGCATATCTGCTCAATACTAAATTCATTCTTGAAACAGGCATGGTAAGCGCATATCTGTCCCAGTTGTTTTTCTCATCATACGCTATTGAGGTTATGGGCATTATTGCTGCCAGCACAGTTATCATTGACCCGAACATTACAAAGTCTCCGTTTACTACTCCAAGCACTATATAAAATGCAATGAGTATAAGATACATCCTCGAATGTCTTTTTAAGTTAAGTAAATCCTTTAATATTAACCCTGTCATAGTGCATTCTCCTTTACATAAAATAACATTATATCTTCAATATTAGCTCGGTCAACTACATGCCTTACAGAAATTTCATCTTTTAATACCAACGCTTCAATTCCAAATTTATTTTTTCTTATTCCCTTTATTGCCTCGGGCGATACTTCCTTCAACTCCTCCTCAGAGCATTTAAGAATACCGTAATTATCTATAAGAACATCCTTTGCCTCTGAAAATATGATTCTTCCCTTATGAATAAATGTAATATAATCGCATATCTTTTCCAGATCGCTTATTATATGCGATGACATAAAAATCGAATGCGTTTCGTCCTGAATAAAATCCAGAAAAATATCAAGTATTTCTTCTCGGACAATGGGATCAAGCCCGCTTGTAGCTTCATCCATAATCAATATTTCAGAATCGTGAGACAGTGCCACAGCTATGGATAGCTTCATCTTCATGCCTCTTGAATATTCTTTTACAGGTTTCCTTTCGT
>DNNV01000291.1:4439-4862 GCA_003497505.1 Clostridiales bacterium
AAAACTTCTTCATATATTCAAAAAATCTCTCTTCATTCCAGGTACTGTATATTCTTTTCATTATTTTATTAATCTCTTCTACATTCAGATTCTCCGGAAAACACGATTCATCCATTACAACACCGATTTTTTCTTTGATTGATTTCAATTCACACACATCTGTTCCTAAAACTGTAATTATTCCCGCATCGCGCCTTATTAAATCCAGAATAAGCTTTATTGTTGTACTTTTTCCCGCACCATTTTCACCGATAAAGCCCATTATTACTCCACGGGGCACATTTACGCTGATATTATCCAGCTTAAAATCCTTATATTCTTTTGTTACATTCTCAAGTTTTAATGCATATTCCATACTACTCTCCTTCATGTATCAATGTGATCATTTCAATAAGTTCGTCAATTCCCACGCCGCAGCTTCCC
>DNNV01000291.1:5083-5417 GCA_003497505.1 Clostridiales bacterium
CCAAATCCACCGCAGACTGCATATGGCCTTCTATCTCCTTAAGCCGCTGTTCTCTTATGAGATCAATATTTTTACTCGCAACAAAGCTTCCCTTTCCGGTAACCGAAACAATGAAGCCTTCTCTTTCAAGCTCTTCGTACGCCCTCTTTGTTGTAATTACGCTTATTCTCAATTCCTTAGCTAAAAGCCTCATTGAAGGGAGCGCATCCCCTTCATTAAGTTCACCTGATATAATCAACGACTTTATTTGTGTTACAATTTGCTCATAAATCGGCTGTCCGCCGGAGTTGCTTATTATAATCTTCATCTCCACCACCAACGAAATATTGTATAT
>DNNV01000229.1 GCA_003497505.1 Clostridiales bacterium
CGGTCAATCCTCACGTATGTATTAATACGCTGCGGTTGCCCGCCTTCCGGCGCCTTGCAGGACGAACTTTTAAAACAGCCTAAAAAACCCGGCTACTGCCGGGTTCGTCATTTCCAGAGATTCATCAACTAACACCACATTCTAGACTATGAGGTTAGTTGATGAATCTTACGGATTTTAGTTCTATAATTAAGCAACTTTGTTTAATTTAAGAGCTAATCTGCTTATTTTTCTTGATGCTGCGTTTTTATGAATAGTATTTTTTGCAGCTGCCTGATATAATTTCTTCTCACATACTTTCAATAATTCTTTAGCTTTTTCGTAGTTTCCTTCTGTCAAGGCTGCTTCAAATTTCTTTATATATGTTCTGATTTCAGACTTTCTGCTCTTGTTAACTTCAGTTTTCTTGTTTATAACTAAAATTCTTTTCTTTGCAGATTTAATATTTGCCAAAATCTTCACCTCCTTTTAAACGTTCTTATTCAAATGCTCTAATATTTTAGCATATTATTTGCACATTGACAATAATTTTGACAGCAAATCAATTATACAGGCTAATCCAACAAAAATCAAATATAAAGAATAAAAAAAAGAAAAAATTCAATAATAAATCTAATATGTATTATTATAGCAGGAGGATATATGTATTACAGAACGGATTTAGCATTTGAAGCAAATGAGTCGCTGGCTCAAAAAGCAGATGGTATTACTTTAAATACAAAAAATTACAAGCACGGAGAGATTGTTGAGCTGGAAATTACCGATGAGGCTGCAGAAAAGGCAGTGGGTAAAAAGAAAGGGAAATACGTTACATATGAAACCAATAGCCTTAAGAGTCTAAACAAGGATTCAATGAATGAAGTTATTAATATTCTGGCTCAGGCCATAAAGGATATATCAGGACTTAAGAGAGAAAAGATATTGGTTGTGGGCTTGGGGAACAGAAATATAACAGCGGATGCCCTGGGACCTAAAACATTGGACAAAATTAAGGTTACACGTCAGTTTTTCAAAGCATACAACAAGGAATATGACGAGGATTACAACGAGGTATCCATATTAGAACCGGGAGTACTGGGCACAACAGGAATAGAAACCGTCAGTACTGTGATTGGGGTAGTGGAAAAAATCAAGCCGACACTGATTATAATAATAGATGCGCTGGCGTCCAGAAAAATGAGAAGACTTTGCTCAGTGGTACAGATTACTGATGCAGGCATCGAGCCTGGTTCAGGAATAGGAAATATGCAAGGGTCACTCAACGAAGAGGAGCTGGGGGTAAAGGTTGTGGCAATAGGTATTCCTACTGTAATAGATACTGCTACGATTGTAAATGATACAATAGAAATGATGGAGGAAGCGCTTAAGGATAAGACAGATGATGTGGGAGATATAATGGGCATACTCAGTGACTTGGAGTACAATGAAAAGCATATGTTTATCAAGGAAATATTGAGTCCCATGTATGGAGAATCTGTAGTTACTCCCAGCGGTGTGGATGAAATGATTGATATTTTGTCCGATATGCTTGCGGAATCTATAAATAAGGCTGTGCATCCGGGATATGAATTAATTTCGTAATCTAATTGTAAAAAATAAGAGTGTTATTCAGGAAACAATACACATATACATTAATATATTACTTTTGAGAAAATATGTGGAGTTGGATTATGAAGAGACGAAGAAGAAATAAAAGCGGAACAAAATTTTACATGGCAATGTCAATTTTCTGCCTGGCTGTACTTTTTTTCGGCTACAGTTATGTTCATACTTTAGCTGAAAAAAGAAAAGAGGGCAAGGATATTACAACTATTTCCCTGCATTACAAGGGCGATAAAACAGATGAAGACAATGCAAATCCAATTGACAAGATAATGTCCTACTTTAATATTTTCCTTGAAAAAACATTTAAAGAAAATGATGAATCAAGCAAGCAGACAGAAACCGACGGAGTAAAATCCAAAGAAGTTTTTAGAACAATCAATACCGACAAGGAAGATACAAAGAAAAATGATTTGGAAATATACGAGGAAAATGAGGAGCAGCTTCCGGAGCAAGAAGTATTTATAGCCGATAACCGCCAGGAGAATTTTTTTAGAGTAATAGAATCGCCAACATACAGAAGCAGCGCTCCACGTAATATGGACATAAACGCTGCTTCTGCTAATGAAAAATTTAATATAGTATTATTTCATACACACGGAACCGAAGCATATCTTCCCCACGAGGAAGGAAATTACAGGACGCAGGATGAACGCTACAATGTAATGGGTGTGGGAACAAAAATCACCGCAAATTTGCAGGGATACGGACTAAATGTAAAGCATCTTAAGGATTATAATGATTATCCCGATTATAATTCATCCTATGCTAATTCAAAAAATGCCGTGAGCAAGGTTATCTCAAACACTAAAAAGAATTTGGTTATAGACCTTCACCGTGACGGCGCAGAGGAAAATTCAGCATATGAGATGAAGCTGTCAAGGGTTAAGACTGTATCCATAAATGATAAGGATGCCGCAACATGCATTTTAGTAATAGGAGATAAAAATGAAAATGCTGAAAAGTTAAAGCAAAACGCAAAACTCCTATACGATGTTGCAGATAAAATGTATCCGGGGCTGTTGAGGGAAGTTGTAGTACGTCCAGGTGCATACTTCAACCAGTATCTTTCAGATTACGCACTGCTTCTTGAGGTTGGAAGTACCTTAAACCACATAGATGAGGTAAATTATTCGGCGGAGCTCCTGACTGAAATTTTAGCTGAGTATATTGCCGAAATTAGCAAATAATACTTTCATAAACACATAAATTTTGATATAATACCCTATATCCGTTTAATAGGGAGGAAATATTTTTTGGACAGAAAAAAATACATAAGAAACTTTTCGATAATCGCTCATATAGATCACGGTAAATCAACACTGGCAGACAGGTTAATAGAAAATACCGGGCTGATTTCCCATCGTGAAATGCAGGAACAGGTTTTGGATAACATGGATCTGGAAAGAGAGAGAGGAATAACAATAAAGCTTCAAACTATAAGCTTGCTTTATAAGGCACAAGACGGCAATGAATATACCTTAAATCTGATTGATACCCCCGGTCATGTGGATTTCAATTATGAGGTATCAAGAAGCCTTGCCGCATGTGAGGGTGCGGTGCTTGTAGTCGATGCTTCACAGGGAATAGAAGCACAGACTCTTGCCAATGTTTATCTTGCGCTGGACCAGGATCTCGAAATTGTTCCTGTAATAAATAAGATTGACCTTCCCGGAGCAAGACCGGAGGAAATCAAGAGGGAAATAGAGGATGTAATAGGTCTTGACTGCGAAAATGCTCCGCTCATATCTGCCAAGGACAATATTAATATAGATCAGGTCCTCGAGGCAATAGTAAAACAGGTTCCGCCTCCTTCGGGAGATGAGGATGCACCGTTGAGAGCGCTGGTGTTCGATTCATATTATGACAGCTACAGAGGAGTTGTCGCATTTGTAAGAATTAAAGAAGGTCAGGTTAAAAAGGGCGATAAAATAAAAATGATGTCAACAGGCAAGACGTTTGATGTAACTGAGGTCGGAATAATGTCGCCTGTTCAGAAGCCTACATCTGCATTGTATTCAGGTGATGTGGGTTATTTGTGCGCAAGCATTAAAGATGTAAGAAACTGCCGTGTGGGTGATACCATTACGGGAGATGAGAATCCGGCAAACGAGCCTCTTCCGGGATACAAAAAAGTAACATCAATGGTTTACTGCGGAGTTTATCCGGCTGAAGGAGAAGATTTTAACACTGTGCGAGATGCGCTTGAGAAGCTTCAGGTTAATGACGCTGCTCTTACCTTTGAGCCTGAAACATCAATAGCTCTTGGATT
>DNNV01000040.1 GCA_003497505.1 Clostridiales bacterium
AACCAATGGGCCATCAGCTTAATTTCAGCTTTAATACAGTTCAAAGCAACAATTTTGAACAGCGTCTTGTCATGCAGAATGTTCACCATGAATTATCCTCTGCTGATAGACCATATTATGAGGGAAGCAAATTTATACTTACAGATGGTTCAAAGAATTCAAAACAGAGAAAATATAAACATTGAAAGAGAGGCTATGGAACAGGAGCTGTTCTGGAACAGAATAATGGCAGAGCATTCAAAGTTCATACGCGGACTTCTTGACCCCACAGAAAACGAATTAATTAATACGGCAAATAATTTCGGCAAAGAGTTCGATCAGTTAACAGCAGATTCGTTGGCAGCAATGGAAAGAACAATGCCACTGAAAGAGGTTACGCAGGAGAGTCTTAAAGCCACGGAAGCATTGCGTGATTTTAAGGCCCAGGGAACACAGGGATTGCTCGAATGCAAAATAAGATCAATCATTATTCCTTTATTGGGTGACCATACACTGCGCGAAGCAAATCACTATTTACGACTTTTAAATATTTTTGAAAAATAATATCAGTTTGATGCTTAAAGTCTAAAATATTAAAAGACATTAACTGCATGGTTAATGTCTTTTAATAAAAAAATGAAAAAAGCTTAAGCTCGTATCTGATGGATATAGAACATAAGCTGCCGGGAAAAATAATGTTCAATAATATTTGAATAAGTATATAAATAATGATATAATCAGAGCCGGAGACAGAGCAGATATTAATTATATAAATGAGGGTTTATGAAAAAATTAGGAATATACGTCCACATTCCATTTTGCAGACAAAAATGCAGCTACTGTGATTTTTATTCGGTTAACTGGAATAATGAATCAGAAAATAAATATACAGAAGCAGTTTTAAATGAAATAAAAGGATACAGAGACAGATTAAGCGGTAAGTATACGGTGGACACAATCTTTTTCGGCGGAGGAACTCCCACTATTATAAGACCCGAAAGCTTATATAAAATAATGGAAGGCCTGAAAGAGCTGATTGAGGTTAATAAGAATTCCGAAATAAGCATGGAAGCGAACCCCAACACATTGACATTTGAAAAATTAAGAGAATACCGTGAAATAGGCATAAATAGGCTGAGCATAGGCGTTCAGTCATTAAATGATGATATCCTGATAAGAATAGGCAGAATCCATGACAGCCGCCAGGCACTTGAGTCTATAGACAGGGCGAAAAGCGCCGGATTCAACAATATCAACGCAGACGTTATGTTTAATATTCCAGGGCAGGAAGTAAGAGACATCGAAGATACTATTTCACGCCTCATTGAAAGAGATATAGAGCACATATCTTTTTATTCGCTAAAGCTTGAAAAAGGAACTCCTATGTATGCACTGGAAAAAAGCAATAAAATAATTATGCCCGACGAGGAATATGAGAGAGAGATGTATTATGCAGGCAGAAGCCTAATGGAAAGGAATGATTTGCCCCAGTACGAAATATCCAACTTCTCAAAAAAGGGATTTCAGTGCAGGCATAATCTTAAATATTGGAGCCAGGATGAATATATAGGATTGGGGCCATCGGCACATTCCTTCATGGAAGGTGTGCGGTACAGCAATCCGGCAGATTTAAAAATGTATTGCGGAGCAGGGTTTGAGAGGACAATTCACGAAAGCATGAGTCATGAAGATTTGATGTTTGAATATATAATGCTCAGCTTGAGATTGGCGGAGGGCGTGGACATACATGAATTCAATAGCAGATTTTCCGCAGATTTCATTAATAAATATGAAGGGCAAATAACTCACTTGGGAAAAAACAATCTTATTGAACTCAGTGAGGGACACATAAGGTTAACTGAAAAAGGAATGGATATTTCAAATTATGTGTTTGAAAAATTCATGGAATGATAAAAAAACATTTGAAATATGCCGCCTTGTGCGGCATATTTCTTTGTATGCATAGGGAGAAAATACTTTGATAAACGAGGCCGCGCAGTGTATAAATTTTTTTAAATATATCTATTGACAAAAGAATTATAAAGTAGTAAATTATATATAGATTTAGCACTCGACCAATGAGAGTGCTAACAAAGAGGTGAATGAAATGTCTTTGGATAAAAGAAAAGTTAATATTTTAAAGGCTATTATCTCCAGTTATATAGATAATGCCGAAGCAGTGGGCTCCAGGACAATTTCAAAAAAATATGAGCTTGGAGTAAGCCCGGCTACAATCAGAAACGAGATGTCCGACCTGGAGGAAATGGGCTTTTTAATTCAGCCACACGCTTCATCCGGCAGAATCCCCACAGACAAAGCTTACAGATATTATGTGGATGAGCTTTGGAAAAAGGTCCAGGGATCGGACAATTCCAACATAAATGAACTTAGAAATATAATAGAGGAAAAGGCAGATGAGATGGACTCTGTTTTCAAGAATTCAGTGCGCATTTTATCTCAGTTTACAAAATATACATCGTTTATCGTGTCTCCTCAGCTGAAGGAGTCTGCAATCAAGAGGATACAGCTCGTACCTATCACTGACAGAAAAATACTGCTCGTATTAATACTGCAGAGCAATATTGTCAAGCAGGTTGTGTTGAATCTCAGCAGCCCCATACCCTTGGATCAGATGGATACAATATCCTCATCTCTTTCGGAAAAGCTGAGCGGATATAAGTTAGAAGATATAGATACCATCAAGGACAGCCTGATACAGCAGCTTTCCCATTTGCGAGAAAGCAGCGGCGATTTATTGTTTGAGCTGCTGCCGTTTTTAGTGGATCAAATGAGCAAGCTTGAAGATTTTAATGTGTATTCGGATGGACTTACAAATATTTTAAATTTCCCGGAATATAATGACGTTGTCAAAGCAAGAGAATTTATTTCATTTGTGGAAGACAAAGACAGCATGGCTAAACTGCTGCGGTACACAGGAGAAAATGACCTGGTTATAAGTATCGGGCGGGAAAATGAATATGAGCAGCTCAGAGATTGCAGCCTTATTACAGCAACCTACAAAATAAACGGTAAGCTCATAGGAAAGGTAGGGGTCATAGGCCCTACCAGAATGGACTACAGCAAAGTAATTTACACTGTTAAGTCAATGGCTGAAGCCATGAATGAAATAATAAGCAGAAACTTTGACGAGGAAAATAAGGAGTGAAGAAATGGCTAAGGCAAAAAAGCATGATGAAAGCAAGATAAAAGAAGATGTTGAGGAGACAGCAAAAGAAGAAATAAATGAAGAAATAAAGGAGCCTGTTTCTGAAGAAGGCACAGAGGACTCGGCAGCGGCGGAAATAAAAAGTCTGAATGACAGATTG
>DNNV01000333.1 GCA_003497505.1 Clostridiales bacterium
TCTAAAATAATTATATACCGACTGAGCGGCCTTTATATTCATTCCCTCGGCATCCGCTAACTCTTCAACACTTTTGCTCCTGATATTTTCAACCGAACCAAAGCTCTTAAGCAAGTTCAGTTTTCTTTTTTCTCCTATGTTCTCAATGTTGTCAAGCTCAGACTTAAACAGCGTCTTGTCCCGTAAATTCCGGTGGTATTCTATGGCGAACCTGTGAGCCTCCTCCTGAATGCGAAATATTAAGCGGTAAACTTTGTCCGTCTTCTTAAGCTCTATTTCTCTGTTCTGATAAATCAATCCTCTTGTTGTGTGCTTGTCATCCTTTATCATTCCGCAAACCGGTATATTTAAACCAAAATTGTAAAGAACTTCTTCAGCTATTCCTGTCTGGCCTTTTCCACCGTCAATCAGCATTAAATCAGGCATTTTATTAAAGCCTCCGTTGGACTTGTCGAGCCCTCTGTTTATACGTCTTTCAAGAACCTCTTCCATGCTTTTGTAATCGTTGGGACCTGTAACGGTCTTTATTCTGAAGCGTCTGTAGTTGCTCTTTTCCGGAACTCCGTTTTCAAAAACAACCATCGAGCCCACTGATTCCACTCCCTGAATATTGGATATATCATATGCTTCAATTCTCAATGGAACTTCCGGAAGGCCCAAGATATTTTTAAGTTCCTCAAGAGCCTCTCTGCTTTCATCAAGGTTCCTGCGTATTCTCTGGCTGCCTTTTTCCAATATTTCAAGAGCATTTTTCTTAATCATTTTTATGAGCATGGTTTTATCTCCCTTTGCAGGGACTTTTACGGAGACCTTATTGCCTCTTTTCTCAGAAAGAAGCTTTTCAAAAACCTCTCTGTCTTCAATATCGTCTTCGATATATATTTCTTTAGGAATATACACTGTCCCCGTATAGAATTGCGACAAAAATGAGCTTATTATTTGCTGGCGTGTTTCATTTTCTATATGTGTCAGTAAATAATGCTCCCTGCCTGTAATTTTTCCGTTGCGGATAAAGAAAATCTGAATACAAGCCTCTTCAATCCCTATAGCACTTCCTATTACATCCTGATCAATGCTGGAATTTGCAGATACGATTTTTTGCTTTTCAGATATTACTCTGAGAGCGTTTACTTGATCCCTATATTTTGCCGCCATTTCAAAATCAAGATCGTCAGATGCTGCCTTCATTTTATTGGTGAGGATTTCAATAAGCTCATCCTCTTTCCCGGATAAAAAGCTTATTGCCTTATTCACTTCTTCTCTGTATTCCTTTGAATCCACATTTCCCATGCATGGTGCTGTACATCTGTTGATGTGATAGTTGAGGCACGGTCTTTGGTTCTTTTTTGTTCCGTCTAGGCTCAGTGAGCATTTCCTCAGCTTATATAAATTCCCTATGACATCAATTATTTCATTTACGGCAGTAGCGCTTGGATACGGTCCGAAATACTTGGCTCCGTCCCTTTTTACTTCTCTTACCTTATAAATTCTCGGATATTTTTCCTGTACCGTAATTCTTATATACGGATACTGCTTGTCATCCCTTAGTACCGTATTGTACTTAGGCCTGTACTTCTTGATTAAATTAGCTTCGAGTATGAGAGCTTCAACCTCATTGTCCACTATTATATATTCGAACTCGGCAATATTCCTTATCATGGCCTCTATCTTAGGAGCATGATTCTTTGACTGAAAATACTGCCTTACTCTTTTTTTTAGATTTTTTGCCTTTCCCACATATATTATTTCACCAAATTCGTTCTTCATCTGGTAAACTCCGGGGTTGTCCGGCATCTTTTTTAATTCTTCCTGAATATCAAACATTTTTTCTCCCTGAAAATGGTTTAATATATTATACCACCTTTGCCTTAAGATTAACATAATATAAAATTAATTTTGAATTAATTTTATATTGTAAAACAGCTGATTATAGAACTTTCTACATGCCTTCTTTGCTAAGCTTCACATTCATCACCGCAATAGATATGAGAAGACAAGCAATGCCGAGCACGTTGATTAATTCAAGTCTTTCTCTGAATACCAGCACACCTATCAGTGTTGCAACCACCGTTTCAACTGAGGCTATTACAGGCGCTCTTGAAATCTCAATCTTTTTGTTCAGCCCTCCCATGTAAAGAAGATATGAGCCAACCGTGGGAATAAGACCATATCCGAAAGCATAAATCCAGAATTCGGCACCTGACACCGCTGCAGCGGACCTCCATGGAGCCGTAAAAATCCCCAATGTTATCCAGCCGAATAAAAAGCTGTAAAACACTACCGTAAAAGGGTGAATATTGCCCGATGTAATTTTCCCTATTATTGTTACCAGACTGTACAGGAATGCAGCCGCAACTCCAAAGGCTATCCCTGCGGCAGATATTTTTAAATTAGATATATTACCTCCCGTAACCATTAAAAAACAGCCGAAAATATTTAAAATAAGAGCAATTACTTTCTGCATTCCTATATTTTCCTTAAAAATAAATCTGGACATAATACACACAAATGCAGGTGCCATATATAAAAGTATGGAGCCCATTGCAACACCAACACCTTCTATGCTTGTATTGTAGCAGTAGTTAAAAAGCGCTTGAGACAGCACTCCCAATACTATGCAATGAATGAGACCTTTTTTATCTATTTTAAACATCACTGAACCACCGTGAAAAAGCATTACAGGTATCAGAATACACGAGCCGACAAACAACCTTATAAATGCAATCAATGAAGAAGATGCTCCTGCACCGCTCAGCATTTTTACAAAAAGACCTATGGTTCCCCATAGTGAGCCTGCGGCAAAAATCATTACATATCCTATATTTTAACTTGAATATACCTGTTTTACTGATTTCGAAATTCTATCCATATTAATCCACACCTTATTATATTTTACATAATTATATCATGTCGAATATTTATTGTATATTTGTAAATTGATATTATAATCAATTTGTAATATAATTTATATAATTTCACATCCGGAGGAGTTTTATGTTCAAAAAAAGCATCATCAAGGACACATTATTCATAGCGTTAGGCTCATTTATTGTAGCTCTGGGAGTCTATTACTTCATGGTGCCGGAGAACCTGGCAACCGGGGGAATTTCAGGACTTTCAATTGTTTTGCACAGCTACCTTTCATTGCCTATCTCAATAACAAACTTTATTCTAAATACTGTACTGTTGATAGTCAGCTTCTTTTTTTTAGGCAAAGAGTTCGGAGGCAAGACCATAGTGTCCGTATCCTTTATGTCTTTATCCATGTATCTCATGGAGCTTTTCCTTCCGGCAACAAAGCCTGTAACCGATGAGGTTCTTTTAAACCTTATGTGCGGTATAGTTATTTCGGCCATAGGACTGTCCATAGTTTTTAATCACAATGCTTCCACCGGAGGAACAGACATAATAGCTAAAATACTGAACAAATATTTTAACATGGATATGGGAAAGGGCCTCATGGCGGCAGATATAATAGTAGTTATACTTGCATTTTTTACATATGGAATTCAAACAGGAATAATAGGAGCCTTCGGATGGTTTTTGAACGGAATAGTGGTAAACTACTTCATTGACGGGTTCTCAGTTAAAAACGAGGTTGTAATAATAACACGGAAGCCTGAGGTTGTTAAAAACTATATTTTTGAAAAGCTTGACCGAGGCGTAACCATATACAAAGCACAGGGCGGGTATACAAACGAAGAGAAGGACATTATAGTGACCATACTTGCGAGAAGAGAATATTACATCCTGAAAAACATGCTGAAAAGGTTAGACGAAGAATCTTTTGTAATAGTAAGAACAGTTCAGGAGGTATACGGCTTCGGTTTTTCTAAGTTTTAACAAAAATTTGTTGTTTGTATTTTACAATGATATATAATGAAATAAATAGATGAAGGAGGCTTGTATGGTAAACAAGGAACGTATGCTGAACACCTTTATGGAATATGTGAGGATAGACAGCGAAACTAAAAATGAAAAGGCCATAGGCGAAAGAATCATAAAGGACCTGAAGGATTTATGCCTAGAGACATACACCGACAGGGCAGGGGAAAAATTAAGCTCCAACGGAAATAATATTTATTGCTTCATACCTGGAACGTCAGACAGCAAATCAATGCTTTTCAGTGCGCACATGGACACTGTAGTGCCGGGAGTTGGAATTGAGCCTTACATAGACGGAGAATATGTTAAAAGCAGGGGAAATACAATATTAGGCGGAGATGACAAGGCAGGAGTAGTTGCAATCCTAGAAGCTGTAAGAACGCTGAAAGAAAGCAATCTGCCGCACAGACCCATAGAAATTGTGTTTTCAATATGCGAGGAAGGCGGAATAAACGGAGCTAAAGAGGTTGAATTTTCAAAACTTAAATCTACAGCAGGAGTAATACTTGACAGCGGCGGAAGTCCCGGAGAAATTATAGTTGAGGCTCCCGGTCAGACGAAGCTATTTGCAAAAGTAATAGGGAAGGCAGCACATGCCGGTGCTCATCCTGAGAAGGGCGTCAGTGCCATAATGGTTGCCGCAGAGGCTATATCCGAAATGAAGCTGCTGAGAGTTGACAATGAAACAACTGCAAATATCGGAACATTTAAGTCAGAAGGTCCCACAAATATAGTTTCGCCTCTTGTTGAAATAATTGCTGAAGCAAGAAGCCGGTCCACAGAAAAACTTAATAAACAGACAGAACATATGGTGGAATGCTTGAAAAAATCCT
>DNNV01000213.1 GCA_003497505.1 Clostridiales bacterium
TTATATATATTAATCTTGGAGGAATCTGCTATTTAACTTCGGACCACTTTATTATTTCGCCAGTATATATTTTTGTGATTATATCTGATGATAAATCAGTATTGGGATTTTCATTGTTAACTATAACGGCAATACCATCCATAGCAAGTGTATATTCGTTTAGCTGAGCCTTTTCTTCATCCTTCAACTCTCTTGAGCTCATTCCTATATCATAGCTTCCGTCTGTGGCAGCTTTAATTCCTTGTGATGATCCGTTTGACTGCATTTCAAATGTTATATTTGGATTGAGTTCAGCATATACTTCCTGCAGCTTTTCCATAAGCGGAGTAACTGATGTTGAGCCTGCAACCTTTATTGTACCCGACATACCGGAAGATTTGTATTCAACCGGACTTTCAACTGTTGCAATATAATGCTTTTCTTCAACTATTTTCTGTCCCTGAGCAGATTCTGTAAAAGCTATGAAATCTTTAACCAGATCACTTTCAGTTCCCTTTGTTACAAGTAAGAACGGTCTTGAAACAGCATATTTCCCGTTTTTAACATTTTCGATTGTCGCTTCAACCCCATCAACCTTTGCGGCTGTAATCCTTTCGCTTACTGAACCAAGCGAAATATATCCTATACCGTACTTGTCGCCTTCAACAGCCGTGATTACCTTGTCTGTTCCATCAAACTCAAGAGCACCGACAACCAGCTTATCAACCTCGGTGTCCCCTTCTTTAACCTTTATTTTCATAAGCTCGTGAAATGCTCCTCTCGTTCCTGAAGCTGCATCTCTTGCAACAACTGTTATATCTTTTCCTGCATCAAAGCTCGGTTTTTCTGCCGGTGTTTCTTTTTTTGGTGTTTCGGCAGGAGTCCCTGTTTTTGGTGTTTCCACCGGTGTTTCAGTTTTCGTACATCCGATTAATGCCATGGACATCATCAGGACTGCTGAAGCTATTATTAATATTTTCTTTGCTTTCATTTATTTTTTTCTCCTTCATTTTTTTAAGTTTGTACTAAATATAACTCACATAAGTAAAGAAGCAATCATATATTTGTAAAAGCTTTGTAATTTTAATGTATCTGAATCATCATATGGTTAGCATCGTTTAATCAGACCGACACGAACTTCCAAGCTTCAGCCTCTGTTTTGCCTCTTTTTTTAAACATGCGAGCTTCTCTGTAAGCTCAAAAACATTACCTTCATTTTCAGTCTCATTGTTTACAACGACGCATGTTACAGAAATCAAAGGAAATCTCTCGGTTTCACCCCTCCTGTTTACGGATGTGATATATCCCCTTTCTCTGTCATCCTGAATGTAATAATTCAATACCTCCCTTTCAAATTCTTTTTTTATATCAATGAAATAATTATCACCCTCACATTTGTCGGCAACTGCGATAAAGTCATCTCCCCCCACATGCCCCACAAAGTGCAGTCTTTTTTCGTATCTTCTGAGAATGTTGGAAAGAAGCAATATTATACGGTCTCCTTTTTCAAACCCGTACACATCGTTGTATGCCTTGAAATTATCAATATCAAGGTAGGCAACACCGTATTCCTGACGGCTAGCAATCAGCTGGCTTAATGTCTGCTCAATAATTACATTTCCCGGAAGTCCTGTAAGCGGATTTTGGTGTTTTGCGGCTGACACCTCAAGCTCTGTGGATTTTTGCAGCAAATCCTTAATGGTTACTGTTCCTTCATATTTACCGTTATCAGTAACTACTATAAAATCATACAGCTTGTCATTAGTACGGTTCATAGCCATATTTGATACCATATTGACTGGTACGTCTTTTTCTACACTCAGAAATTTTCTGTCCATTATTTCTGAAATACACTTATTGTAATAAAGCGAATATCCATAGTTCCCACTTAATTTCAGAGCTATTTTTTCCCTTGTGACAATACCCGCAGGTATGTCTCCATCCAGCACACATATTCCGGGACAATCTCTGTCCTTCTTGAATATTTCATATACGTTGTCCACTTTTTCCTTTAAATTAACAACATATGACCTCTGTGATAGATTTTTAATGAAAATTTTTGATGATGCGCCAAAAGATAAATAATCCTTATTAAGATTTATTTCGAAAATGTCTTTTTGCACCTGTTTACTTATTTCCATTATTTTTTCATCAGGCTTTTGAATATAATACCCCTGCCCATATTGAACTCCCAGATTGATGACAGTTTTCAGCTCTTCATAAGTCTCTATCCCTTCTGCTATAATTGATATGTTTGATGCCTTTGAGAATTCCACCATTCCCTTTACCAGTGCATGCTTGAGCGTGTCCTTGTCTATTCCTCTGATAAGGTTCATATCAAGTTTTATAAAGTGAGGACTTACCTCACTTATGAGATTTAATCCTGAATATCCTGCTCCCGTATCGTCTATCGCTATGCTGTATTCTTGATTCTTATAATATGTAATTGTCGATTTAAAGCTGCTGATATCAGTTATTACATTTCTTTCGGTGATTTCAAAAATTATGCTGCTTGGATTGATTTTATACTGCCTGAGAAATTCCTTTGTAAATCCAGTCTTGAAATTTTCATCATGTATAATCTGAGGATTTACGTTTATGAACAGCTTTTTGCTGTAAGGAGGAATCATAAACACAAACGCCGCTTCAAGGGCCTTCGTCCTGCATAGCAGCTCCAACTGCCACAGCCGGTTGTTTTTCTCTGCCGCAGCGAATAATTCATCCGGATTGCTTATACTGCTTTGACATATAATTCTGCTCAGTGCCTCATGTCCGAAAATGCTTCCGTCTCTCAGAGAAACTATTGGCTGAAATATTGTTCTTATTTGATTGTTGTTAATTATATAATCCAAATCTTTTTCAATATGTTCAAACATCTTTCATGCTCCACATAATCCTAATATTATGGTTTAAGATAGCGCACAGAAATCATTTTTAATACAAACACAGGTAATTGCTGTGTAATTTTTGTGTAAATTATTAACATTAAATTTTTACACAGAAATTCTTTTGATTTTACCATTATCGGTTATATTTGAATACTGACAAATACACGTAATATAAGGAGATAATATGTATATCAAGTTAAATAAAACAACAATGAAAAAGCTGAACCCGGAAAATATGAGGCTTGATAAGAAACTATCCATTTCATTTGCGGTAATAATACTGCTGTTTATTATACCCGTCTTCGTAAGCCTGTTGAAATTCAGCGAGACCGTAAAATTCCTGAAAGAAATTAATAATATAACAATACCTCAAATTTACACGGCATCCACTGTTTCCACAAATCTGAAAGAAATAGAAAAAAATTTGTACGCCTCCACACTTACAGACAATACAACCAAAAAAGCGGAGTATATTTCTTACAGCAATAATCTTTACGAAAATACGGTCATCAATCTGAACGAGCTCAGGAGCGCATCGTCAGAAAACAGCAGCCACGTAGATACAATCCTTGAATTATTTTTAAAGGAAGCCGAAATCAGAAATGAAATAATGAACAGCAAGTATAAAAGTGATGCCTCCAGAATTATTTTTAATTCTTATGAGCCGATTGTAAATGAAATAAATTTAAACATAAATATGTTCACAGATAATATAAACAACGCTCTGCGGGAAAAAACAATTGAGCGTGACAGAACTGCCGGTTTTTCCATAGTTCTTTCTGCGTTTACGTACTTGGCTACTGTTGTTCTCGCACTGTTTATATCCAAAACTATAACAATCAGCATAACAAAACCCCTGACTGAAATTGAAAATCTTGCAATGGCATTGGCGGAAGGAAGACTGGATTACAAAATAACATATGAATCCGGAAATGAAATCGGCAGATTAGCCGAGTTATTAAAAAAGTCTACGGCGTCTCTAGCTAAATATATTAATGAGATAGATGCTGCAATGAAACAGCTCTCAGATGGGAACCTGATTATAAATACGGGCGGGCAATTTAAAGGAGATTTCTGGAAAATCGGAGCTTCCATAGAAACATCTGCAGATATGCTGGCAAAAACCATGGAGAGCATAAATCAATTGTCCTTTGAAGTTTCATCGTGCTCAAATAAAATTTTATTAAGCTCAACAGATATTTCAAATGGTGCAGATGAGCAGTCGATTTCAGTCGAGACAGCATATGCAGCAATTAAAAATATATCTTCCTACATAAGTACAAACACGGAAAGCACCTATGATGCAGAAAACCGCTTGCTTGGCATTGACAATGAAATAGCCTGCTGCAGCCGGAAAATGAACGAAATGGTACATGCCATGTCAGAAATAAGCGCAAAGTCAAAAGAAATAGAAAAAATAATAAAGATAATCGATAATATAACACTCCAGACCAACATATTAGCATTGAATGCAGCCGTAGAGGCGGCACATGCCGGTTCTTCAGGCAAGGGGCTTTCCGTTATTGCAGACGAAGTCAGAAGCCTGGCTGAAACCAGTTCCGAATCGGCTAAGAACATATCCGTTCTGAT
>DNNV01000264.1 GCA_003497505.1 Clostridiales bacterium
CCTAAGCCTTAGGTCAATTAAAACTCTAAACTTAGCTCTTTAATCAAGCCACAAGCTGGATAGGCGCAGTGTGGATTATTTTATTTCCTATAAAGAAAATTTACTTTTAATAATCAATGCTGCTTCTTCCGGCGAAAGTTCCGTATTATTTATCCTGATATAATTTGCTTTTGTTATTTCTCCCTCATATGAATTCAGACGGTATTTTGATTCTAAGCTTCTGAATAAAGTTTCTGATTTTTCCAGATTCCTTTTTGTAGGCTTATTGAGCAGACGATTTTCAGTTTTATTTCTTTCTATGCGAAGTTCATAATCTGCCTCTAGTTCAACAAAATATACTTCTGCACCCTTAGAAGCAAACAGCTCTTCGACATAACTAATATAATTCCAATCATCTTGACTATCAAACGCCCACATGTATGTGAAAATCATTCCGTATTCTTCACTGTTTGAAAATGCTTCAAATATTTCTTTTCTGAATAGGTTAATCAATCGACCTCTTTCTTTGGGTAAGTTTTCAAACAAATCATTTACTATGTCGATTGTCATATGATTATGAAATAATTTTAAATCAGTAATTTTCGAAAGCTCCTGACCAATCGTCATTTTACCGACTGCATGCGGTCCAAAGATAATAATTAATTTCATATACTCCCCCTATAGTGTTTAATATTAAAGCTTCTGACCTATATACATGGCATGCTCGGAATAGCTCAGCAATTCGTCTCGTTCACATAATTGCTCAGCAATTTTCAACCATTTATCTATTACCTCCTGAGGTTGATTCAGGATATTTAGTTCGCATGGAGCAATAATGCCTTCCTGACCGAAAAGATGCTTCTTTTCAAGATGAAACTTATCCATGAATGGAATGATGCTCTTTTGGTCAATGAAAAATGCTTTTGTAAATGCATCACCGGCATAGGATTTTCCATTTAAAACAGAATCAATAAAAATTTGCTCACTTTCCATAATCAGCATTTCAGGGGAACTCTTCATACCAAAAATCATGCCGGCAAACGTAAGGATAAAGGAAACGTATATCAGTCCTTTGTCTTTAAGTAAAGATATAGCTTCGTTTAAAGCTTTAATTCTATCTTTTTCTTCAAGCAGATGATACATAGGCCCCATAACAAATATATGGTCAAATTCTCCCTTTATAAATTTACTTACTTGTCTTGCATCACATGAAATAGCTTTAATATTTACATCTAATTCTTTGGATTGCTCGAGAGCGAATTTTACATTTTCTTCAGATAAATCAACAAGAGTGACATCGCAGCCCTTTTGAGCATAATAAATTGAGTAACGTCCTGGACCTCCGCCTATATCCAGGATTCTGTCACCGGGTTTAATATACCTATCCATCATTTTCGTAGTTATTGCAAATTCAAAAGGGTGCCTTTCAAGTCTGTCCCACTCATATTGCACATCACTGTCATAATGCTCCTGAACAATACGTATACAGTCCTCCATAGTTATCCCCCTCCCTATAAGATTTTTAAAATTCTACCGCTATTTACCATAATAGTCAATACTAATTTAATGACTCTTCATAAGACATTACCATGAAAATGCAAAATTGCATCGCTTGACTCTAATAGCAGATGCTAATTCGCATTAGATGCAAATTGGCATCTGTTTATTTTTTATAGTGGAACAGCTACCGGCCTGAAAATTCAACACTAATAAAGATTTTGAGCACTAATATTTTAATGGCATGGATGTTGCTATATGTATTATGTAAAAAAATAATACATATATGGAGGTTTAAAATGAATAAAAGAATTATTAACTGTGCAATTACTGGCTCTATCCATACGCCGTCGATGTCCCCATTTTTACCAATCAAGGTGGAGGAAATAGCACAAAACGCTATAGATGCGGCTAATGCAGGTGCTGCTTCTGTTCATATTCATGCTAGAAATCCAGTAAATGGACAACCATCAGCTGACTTGGAAATTTATCAAGAAATTATTGACAAAATCAGACAAGTAAATAAGGATGTTATCATTTGTGTAACTACAGGAGGCGGAGCGGGAATGACAGTTGAACAAAGAAGTTCTGTAGTTCCAAGATTCAAGCCGGAATTAGCTTCTATGAATGCTGGTTCAATTAACTGGGGGTTATTTCCTGCAGCAGCAAAAATTAAAGAATGGAAAAATGACTGGGAAAAACCATACTTAGAAAACACAAAAGGGTTCATTTTTAGCAATACATTTGCTGATATGGAAAAAATGTTAAATATATTTAATGAAAATGGGACGAAACCAGAACTTGAATGCTATGATGCCGGACATATTTATAATGTAAAATTTATGAAGGATGCAGGTCTTATTAAAGGCAAACCATACTTACAGTTTGTATTAGGAATAAATGGAGCGTTAGGAGCCTCGCCATATGATTTAATAACAATGAAAGATACAGCTGACAGAGTTTTTGGTGTTGGTGGATATGAATGGTCGGCATTTGGCGCAGGTAAACAAGAATTCCCAATTTGCATGCAAAACTTATTGTTAGGCGGACATGTGAGAGTTGGTATGGAAGACAACTTATGGGTAGGAAAAGGTAAGATAGCAGAAAATAATGCCCAATTAGTTGAAAAAATGGCAAGGATAATGAAAGAATTTGACTTTGATATAGCGACACCTGATGAGGCCAGA
>DNNV01000406.1 GCA_003497505.1 Clostridiales bacterium
ATAAAATCAGTTCTAATTTCAATCAGGAGCTTCAAAATAAAACAACCATGTTCGGTCCTCACAAGGACGATATCATTATAAAAATAAATGGAAGAGAATGTAAATATTTCGGGTCACAGGGGCAGCAAAGATCCGCTATACTTGCAATAAAGCTTGCTGAAATTGAAATTATAAGAGAAGAAACAGGTGAATATCCAATTTTGCTTTTGGATGATGTTTTATCTGAGCTTGATAATAAAAGAAAAGGATTTTTGATTAATTATATTAAGGGAATTCAAACATTTATTACTACCACGGATGATCATGATTTAAATGTTCTTACTGAAAAATATAATAAGAAAAAATTTTATATAAACGAAGGAAAAATTGGTGACATTATAAATTAGAGGAGATACAGATGGAAGATAAAAATAATACTCATTATGGTGCGGAGCAGATACAGGTGCTTGAAGGGCTTGAGCCTGTAAGAAAAAGGCCGGGAATGTATATAGGCTCCACCGGTGAAAGAGGATTGCACCAGCTGGTTTATGAAGTTGTTGACAACAGTATAGACGAAGCCTTAGCCGGAATATGCGACACTATAAATGTAACTATAAATGAAGATAATTCCATAGTTGTTGTAGATAACGGAAGAGGAATACCCATAGAAAAAAATAAAAAAACGGGTAAATCAACGCTGGAAACGGTGCTTACGGTTCTTCATGCCGGAGGAAAATTTGATAACGACGCCTACAAGGTATCGGGAGGTCTCCACGGAGTAGGGGTTTCCTGCGTTAATGCATTATCCGATTACCTTATAGCAGAGGTTAACTGGAACGGTAAAAAATACAGGCAAACATTTGAAAGAGGGATTACTAAGACAGAGGTTGAATACGTAGAAGATACAGACAGAAGAGGAACTACAATAACATTTTTGCCTGATTCAACTATTTTTGATGCTATAGAATTTAATTATACCATATTAAAGCATAGGATGAGAGAGCTAGCTTTTTTGAATAAGGGTATAAAAATAACACTCGAAGATAAAAGACATGATATAAAGGACGAATTTCACTACGAGGGCGGAATAAAGGAATTCATACATTACTTAAACAGCAAAAAAGAAGCCCTTCATGAAGAAATTGTGTATGCTGAAGGGAAAAGAGATAAGGTAATTGTAGAAATAGCGGTTCAATATACCGATTCTTATAATGAAAATATTTATTCTTTTGTAAATAATATCAATACCATAGAAGGCGGAACACATTTAGTAGGATTTAAGACCGCTCTTACAAGGGTTATAAATGATTATGCAAAAAAATACAATTTATTGAAAGAAAATGATGTAGCAATAACCGGTGAAGATATAAGAGAAGGAATAACTGCCATATTATCAATTAAAATACCTAATCCTCAGTTTGAAGGACAGACGAAGACAAAGCTTGGAAACGGCGAAGTTAGAGGTATAGTTGATAACATAACAGGAGAGGCTCTCAATAGTTATTGTGAAGAAAATCCGAAAACTGCCAAGCTGATTGTAGAAAAATCTCTCAGGTCCGCAAGAGCCAGAGAAGCTGCCAGAAAAGCCAGAGATTTAGCAAGAAGAAAGGGTGCCCTTGACAGCACTACTCTTCCCGGAAAGCTGGCTGACTGCTCTGAAAAGGATCCGAAGCTGTGTGAAATATGCATAGTTGAGGGTAATTCCGCGGGAGGCTCCGCTAAGGAAGGCAGAGACAGAAGATATCAGGCTATTCTGCCGCTTAGAGGAAAAATATTAAATGTTGAAAAATCAAGAATTGATAAAATATTAAATTCCGAAGAAATAAAAAATATGATTACGGCTTTCGGCTGCGGAATAGGAGAAGATTTTGATATTTCAAAGCTGAGATACGACAAAATAATAATAATGACAGATGCCGATGTCGACGGAGCACACATCAGGACGCTGCTTCTCACATTTTTCTACAGGTACATGAGAGAACTGATTTCGGAAGGGCATGTGTATGCGGCTCAACCTCCTTTATACAGAATCAAAAAAGGTAAATTTGAACAATATGTATACAGCGATCCGGAATTAGACAGAGTTTTAGAAGAAATAGGCAGAGACAATAAAGTTGAAATCCAAAGATATAAAGGTCTTGGAGAGATGGATCCGGAGCAGCTTTGGGAAACAACCATGAATCCGGCAGACAGAATTCTTTTAAGAATCAACGAGGATGATGCAATAGCTGCAGATGATACATTCAATATTCTTATGGGAGATAAGGTTGCGCCCCGAAGAGAGTTTATTGAGCAAAATGCACGATACGTTAAGAATTTAGATATATAGCTGTTGGAGGTTGCAATGAGTGAAAATGAAAATCAAACTAAAATTATAGAAACAAGTATTACCGATGAAATGAGAAAGTCATATCTTGACTATGCTATGACGGTAATTGTATCAAGAGCTTTGCCAGATGTAAGGGACGGACTTAAACCTGTACACAGAAGAATACTTTATTCTGCCAGCGAGCTTGGACTTACTTACGATAAGCCACATAAAAAAAGTGCCCGTATAGTTGGGGACGTATTGGGTAAGTATCATCCTCACGGTGATACTGCCGTGTATGATGCCATGGTTAGACTTGCTCAGAGCTTTTCAATGCGTTACCCGCTCATAGACGGTCACGGAAACTTTGGTTCTGTTGACGGTGACCAGGCAGCTGCTATGCGTTATACGGAAGCTCGTATGTCAAAAATAACAATGGAGATTTTAAAGGATTTCAACAAGGATACGGTTGATTTTAGGCCGAACTTTGATGAAACATTAAAGGAACCTGTTGTATTGCCAAGCCGTTTTCCAAACCTTTTAGTTAATGGTTCACAGGGTATTGCCGTAGGAATGGCAAGCTCCATACCTCCTCACAACATAGGAGAAGTAATAAACGGAGTTATTGCATATATAGAAAATCCTGAAATAGATATACCCGGACTTATGAGATACATAAAAGGGCCGGATTTTCCCACAGGGGCAATTATTGAGGGGAAGGATAACATAAGAAATGCCTACATGACCGGAAGAGGATTCGTAAAGGTTAAGGCAAAGGTAGAAATAGAGGAAATGAAGGGCAACAGAAGCAGGATTATTGTTTCTGAGCTTCCCTATATGGTAAATAAGGCAAGGCTTATAGAAAAAATTGCCGAGCTTGTGAAAGATAAAAGAATTGACGGTATTTCCGACCTGAGAGACGAAAGTGACAGAAGCGGAATGAGAATGGTTATAGAAATAAAGAGAGACTACAATCCTAACATAGTACTCAACAATTTGTATAAGCATACTCAGCTTCAGGACAACTTCAGCATTATAATGATTGCTCTTGTTAATAACGAGCCTAAGGTGCTGACTTTGAAGGACATGATTCATCACTATGTGGTTCATCAGAGAGAAATTGTTGTAAGAAGGACAAAGTACGATTTAGACAAGGCTGAGGCAAGAGCTCATATAGTTGAAGGTCTTAGAATTGCCATAGACAACATAGACGAAGTAATAAGAATAATAAGAGCATCATATGACAATGCAGAGCAAAAATTGATGGAAGCATTTAAATTGTCTGAAATTCAGGCAAGAGCAATTGTCGATATGAGATTGAGACGCTTGCAGGGTCTGGAAAGAGAAAAATTAGATGCCGAATATAACGAGCTGCTTAAAATGATAGCAGGATTTAAAGAAATACTTGCAAATCAGCACTTGGTTGACCAGATAGTCAAGGATGAATTGAAAGAAATAAAAAATACATTCTATGATGAAAGAAGAACAGAAATAATTGCTGATGAAGGTGAAATTACAGTAGAAGATTTAATAGAAGAAGAAAATGTGGCAATTACCCTTACAAACTTTGGATATATAAAGAGACTGCCGGAGGATACATACAAAGCTCAGAACAGAGGAGGAAAGGGAATAACTGCCCTGACCACACGAGAAGAGGATTTTGTAAAGGATTTATTCATTACATCAACTCATGACAACCTGATGTTTGTGACAAACAAGGGTAAAATGTATCGAATCAAGGCATATGAGGTTCCAGAAGCAAGGCGTCAGGCTAAGGGGACAGCTGCAATAAATCTCATAAACATTGATACAAATGAGCAGATAAGAGCAATAATTCCTATAAGAGAATTCAATGACGATGAATTTTTAATTTTCGTTACAAAAAAAGGAATTATAAAGAAAACGAAGTTAAGTGAATTTGATACAACCAGAAAAACAGGTCTTGTGGCAATTAAAATAGCTGATGATGACGAGCTTATAGGTGTAAGCAAGACTGACGGAACGAAGGATGTATTCATTATAACAAAATATGGCAAGGGAATAAAATTCAGCGAGGAGGATGTTCGTGAAACAGGCAGGAATACCATGGGCGTAAAGGCAATGACAATGTCCGGTGACGAGATTGTATCAATGAGCATCATTAAAACCGGCGATGAAAATAAATATATTCTTACGGTAACGGAAAACGGATATGCAAAAATAACAATGGCCGAGGAATACAGATGCCAGAACAGGGGCGGAAAAGGAATGAAGGCCCACAACATTAATGATAAAACAGGTCCTATAATAGGTTCATTAATTGTTGAAAAAGAAGATGACATCATGATACTGAGTTTAAACGGTTCTATAATAAGAATGCATGCACTTGGAATTTCGGTTATGGGAAGAGATACTCAGGGAGTTATAGCGATGAGACTTAACGGAGAGGACAAAGTTGTTTCAATTGCCAAGGTTTTTACAGAGGAAACTATAGAGACGGAAGAAGAATAAGAAAAACGGAGGGTATTATGTCATTAAATATAGTATATGAGATAAGTGAAAACACTTTGGAAGTGAAGCCTGTGGGAGAAGTAGATATATATACTTCTCCGGAATTGAAAAATAAAATTTATGAGCTTATTGAAAAGAAAAATGTAAATGTCCTCATTAACGGTGAAGAGCTTGATTATATTGATTCAACAGGACTGGGAGTTTTGATGGGCATTTATAAAAAGCTGCAGGAAAAAAGTTTAAAT
>DNNV01000405.1 GCA_003497505.1 Clostridiales bacterium
GATATAATTGCACCTGCTGCAGCGTTTATATTGACGCCGCCGCCTCTGGCAAGGACTATGAGTACAACTCCTATGGTGCCTACAGTTCCGAAGCTTGTACCGAGAGCAAATGAAACAGTACACGAAAGGAGAAATGCAAACAAAATAAAGTAGTTGGGATTCATAATGAGGGTTCCGTAATAAACAAAGAAAGAAATTGTTCCGCTTGCCCGCCATATGCCGGTAATAATTCCTATAAGTGCAAATATGGGGATTAGTGTAAAGGATTTTTTCACACCCCTGAGTAGCATTAGCACAACGGATTTTATTTTATATCCCCTGTGCAATGCAGTAATGGAGAAAGATATTGTACCTATTGCCAATGCAGCTAAAACAGATATATTCTTTGAAAGACAAAATATAAGTGAAAATAAAAAAATTAAAACAGATATCAGAAAGTCCATGTAAGCTCCTTTTATATAAACTAATATTATTATATAGCTTTGTAAAGAAAAAACAAGACCCCGTCCAGCACAACGGGGTCTTATTTCATACTTTATATTAGGAGATTAATCCGGTAATAGTAATTTCGTGTTAATTGGATTTCCTGCTGTTAGAATCCCTGTTGAGGGAACAGCAGTCCAGCGGCTTTCCTTTGAAAGTTTCTTGATTTGATTTAGCCAAATTATCAAGGAATTTTTTTATCCATTTAATCATAGCAATACCTCATCTGATATTTTCTTTATTATAGTTTGCAGATATGAAGATTTTATGAAGAAAATATATGTTTTTTTAAAATAAATCTTCACACTATCTTCACAGAAATAAATTAAAATAATTGAATATAAAAAAGAGGTGAGTGCATGAGCTGCTGTGGAGGACCGAGAACATCAAAAAAATATAGTCTTAAGGAATATGTTATTTCAGCAATAACAATTGCTATTTTTACACTGCTGATTTATTTTTTAAAATAATATATGGAAGGTGAAGCATGAGTACTAAAAAGGAAAGAATAAGGGTTTATGATATGACCTGTACATCCTGTGAGGCCAGGGTTGAAAGAGCTCTGCTTAATACGGAGGGTGTTATAACTGTTAAAGCAAGCTTCAGTGGGCAGTATTCGGAAGTAGAATATGATGATGAAATATGCGGCAGGGATAAAATAAAGGAAGCAATCAGAAATGCGGGATACAGTACAGAAAAATCCGGTGATTATAAATTTTTCGGGTTTATTATTATTGTGGCTGCTGTTATTCTCTTAGGCTTCAACACTGCGGGATTTGATATGGAGGAAATGCTCTCCGGTGCATCTTATGTGGTATTGTTCATAGCCGGTATCCTTACATCTGTTCATTGTGTAGGCATGTGCGGAGGAATAATGCTGTCGCAGACTGTTTCAGCAGGAGGCGGCACGAAGTTTGATTCTTTGAAGCCTTCTATTACCTACAATGCAGGCAGGGTCATATCCTATTCATTTCTCGGCGGGATAATAGGAGCGGTGGGCTCAGTGTTTTCCCTTTCTTTTCAGTCAAAGGCAGCCGTACAGATAGCAGCTGGACTGTTCATGATTATGATGGGACTCAACATGTCGGGCTTCAGCCTGTTCAGAAAGCTTCAGATACGAATGCCGAAATCTTTCTGCAGTCTCAAAAACAAATCCTCCTCACCTTTTTTGGTGGGATTGCTTAACGGATTCATGCCCTGCGGGCCTTTGCAGACCATGCAGATATTTGCATTAGGAACCGGAAGTCCGGTTAAGGGAGCTTTGTCAATGCTTGCATTTTCTCTTGGTACGGTGCCGTTGATGCTTGCTTTCGGTATTCTGTCAGGGTTGCTCAGCAAGGGATATACGAAAAAAATACTTAAGCTTAGCGGAGTTATGATAATCGTACTGGGAATCATAATGGGAAACAGGGGCCTTTCAATTTTAGGAATAAATCTTAATCCGATGACGGCACTGGCCTTAAGCAGAACGGACGCAGACGGTAAAAGTGTCAATGAAAATGTTGCAAAGGCAGAAATAAAGGATGGAGTACAGATAATAAACATGACGGTGAGCAATAGAGGTTTTACTCCAAATGCATTCTATGTCCAGAAAGATATTCCTGTTAAATGGATTATTGACGGCAAGGAAATAAACTCGTGCAACAACGCAATAATAATACCTTCCTTGAAAAAGGAGATAAAGGTAAGCAGAGGCGAAAATATTTTAGAATTCACGCCTGCCGACAAGGATATGAACTTTAGCTGCTGGATGGGTATGATAGGTGGAGTTATCAAGGTGGTCGATAAGCTGGATTCTGTGGATATTTCTGTACCTGACCCAACACTTCCGGCACCATCGACGGGTGGAAGCTGCTGTGCAGGTCAGGCAGAGCAGGGAATCTCAGGTGCAGGGCCAAGCATTTATGGGGACGATATCTCCAAGGTTCCGACAAAAACACTGATAGGCAAGACAAATAACAATAGGATTACCGTAAGGGGACTGGGATATGAATTGCAGCCGCTGGTTTCGGTTGTGAGTAGCAGTGAAACGACGGTAATTAAATTTGATTTTGCATATTTTGACAATGCAGAGGGCAGCTATGCTATAGTAGACGGAAATACCGGTGAGCCTGTTATGATGTTTGACGTTGAGAAGGGAGACAATGCAGTTGAGTTCAAGCCCGGAGGATCAGAGCTTTACGGTATAGCAAAAGGAAATGTGTTGCTGGGAATAATCACCGCTGTTGATGACGTGGAAACTGTGGATTTGGATCTTATAAGAGAAAAATTAATAGCCAAATAAATTATAAGAGCAAGATGATGTATCTTCCTCAGGCTGCTGAAAAAGCCCGCCTGCTGCGTTGCCGTTCAGCCGGTCAATCCTCACGTATGTTTGGATACGTTCCGGTTGCCCTTCTTCCGGCGCCTTGCAGGACAAACTTTTTCAACAGCCTTTCTTTTTCTATTCATACAGTTGACAATACAATTCATACAATTTATATTATAATTATT
>DNNV01000116.1 GCA_003497505.1 Clostridiales bacterium
CCTCCATTGCAATTTGAATGGCCCCCTCGGCTGTCGGTACTGCGTTAAGGACTTGCATTTCTTCCCTTATAAAATAATCCGCTGATTTAAGCTCCTTATTCTTTAGCTTTTTTTCGTGCTCCGCACTGAATTTTCCACCAATGAGCACCTGCTTTTCAGACATGAGGTCAAATACCGCATCCACTTGAATTCCTTCATTTGCAAATGGTGAATTTACATTTACATTGTCTGTGGAAAAAGGCAATGGACCAATAATAACATCAGCATATTCAACTGCTTCTTTTAGGTTAGCTGATTCATCTTTATACTGGTCCATCCTGTCAAACCCGAAGATGCAAACATCATTTCCGTCTTTCATCAGTAAATTTCCAAGCTCCAGGCTTCTCTTATCTCCGCCCAATATGGTATATTTTAATCCCATATTACTCCTCCTTATAGAGTATATCACATGGTTATATCTTATGTTAAAGCGGAGTTTTCGTGATAGCACGAATAACATTTGGTGAAAAATCCTGCCTGCTCTGCGGATGTAGACTCAGATATGCTGATTGATAAAATCAAATTTACAATTATATATATTTATGTTATCCTTAAAAAAACACAAGTTGATAATTCAACAATTATGCTATTCAGCAAGGAGGATACTATGTCAATAAGTATTGCGGAAGCAAAAAAGCTCATATCTTCTGTTCCCAGGGTTGAGCTTGGATTTTTTCCAACACCTCTTCATAAATTAGAAAATTTATCAAGCATGCTGGGGATTAACATTTTTATTAAGCGCGATGATTATACAGGAAAAAACCTGTTCGGCGGAAACAAAACAAGAAAATTGGAATTTTTAATTGGTGAGGCAATTCATCAAAAAAGCGAATATGTGTTTACATATGGCGCAACACAGTCAAACCACGCCATGCAAACAGTGTGGGCAGCTTCTTCACATAATCTGAAACCTGTTCTTTACTTGGTCGCTGTGGTTGAACCGGATGAAAATGATGTAAAAGCAAATCTTCTGCTGGATAAAATATTTGATGCAGAGATACATATTGTAAGCCCCGAAAAAGGTGAGAGCTTCACCAAAGCGGACAAGCGCTCCCTCCTTCTCGGCTCCGAGCATATTAAGCGTCTGGAAGAAGCAGGCCATAAATGCTACAACATCCCCATGGGAGGAGCAAGCAAGATAGGAACGGCAGGATATATTTCAGGCTTTGTGGAACTATATGAGCAGGCACAGCAAATGGGAATAAATTTCGATTATCTCTATCATGCCACCGGCTCCGGAGGAACAATGGCAGGTCTGGTAGCGGGCAAAAAGCTGCTGGGCGCCGATACGATTATAAAATCAATGGCAGTCCTTGATACAGATGATAATTATATTCCTTACAAGGCTGAGCTGGCAAATGAAGCACTGAAATATATAGGAGCAGCTCCCCTAGTAGATGTATCGGATTTCCAGATTGATACTGGTTTCTACGCCCCCGGATACGAGCAGCCCAATGAAGGAGCCATCGAAGCCATTAAGCTGCTTGCGAAAAAAGAAGGTATACTAACAGACCCTGTATATAGCGGCAAGGCACTGTCAGGATTGATTGACGATGTGCGAACCGGAAAAATCAAACAGGGCAGTAATGTGGTATTCCTCCACACAGGCGGAGCTACTGCTCTGTTTGCCGAAAAAGAAATATTGGGAAGACTATTTTAGCAGTCGGATAAATGCTTGAATCAGTTAATATATTTCGAACTTTTATAAATTTTAAGGATTTCATACGATGAATTAACGGTGCAGATTCTCTCAGCTTCTGCACCGTTATCTTTTAGTTGTTTCGCTTTATTTCAAGAAAAAGCGCAGCATCTTATCCTTCGTCTTGGAATATGGTCTGTAACGAATTGGAAGGTCAAGCCAGCTGGCTTTCTTGACAATACTCCTGTAATGAGTAAAGGTATCGAAGCTCTTTTTCCCGTGATAGCTTCCCATCCCGGAATTCCCTACGCCTCCGAAGCCCATGTTCGAGGTTGCAATGTGAATAATTGTATCATTAATACACCCTCCTCCGAAGGAACATTTATTTAATACGTGCTTTTCAACGGAGGAGTCTTCGGTAAAAAGGTACAGTGCCAGTGGCTTCGGGTGTTTCACAATATAATCGGTGCATTCACAGATATCGGTGTATGGAATCATGGGAAGAATGGGACCGAATATCTCTTCCTGCATAATGGGCAAATCAAGGCTTATCTCATCCAGCAAAGCCGGCTCCACAAACCTCCGTTCCCGGTCGACTTTTCCACCCAAAATAATTTTTCCGCTCCCCAATAATCCGGATAACCGCTCAAAATGTTTATCGTTTATTATTGTATTCATATCCGTCATTGTCCCGTCAGGAAAAAATTCTTGCAAAGCGGATCGATACCATTTTATGAATTCGTTCTTTACATCCCTGTGAATAAATAAATAGTCCGGTTCCACACAGGTCTGTCCTGCATTTAATACCTTTCCAAATGCAATACGTCGGGCCGCAACCTTGATATTTGCCGTCTTATCTACGATAACTGGGCTTTTTCCGCCAAGCTCCAGTGTTATCGGTGTAAGATGTCTTGCTGCACTCTCCATTACAAGACGACCTACCGCGGGGCTTCCTGTAAAAAATATATAATCAAACTTTTCCTCCAGCAATGCAGTATTCTGCTCTCTGCCTCCTTCTACAACGGCTATGTATTCTTCGGGATATACAGCTCTCAGAACCTGAGCAATTGCATGGCTGGTGGCAGGAGCATATGCGGAAGGCTTAACCACAGCGGTGCATCCGGCAGAAATAGCGCCAATTAACGGTTCAAGGCACAATTGTATGGGATAATTCCATGGAGACATAATCAGTACAACTCCATATGGTTCCGGAGATATGAATGATTTGGCGGGAAACTGAGCAATGGGTGTAGCAACCCTTTTATCCCTCATCCATCTGGACAGATGGCGGATATGAAAGCTCAGCTCTTCCAAAACCATCCCCGTCTCTGTCATATAAACCTCTGAAGGACATTTATTCATATCCTTTTTCATAGCCTCGTTAAATAAGACTTCATGGTTCCTTACCGCGCTTTGTAATTTACGCAGCATTGATATTCTGAACTCCAGACTTCTGGTACTGCCATGCTCGAAATAATTCCTTTGCCTTTCAACTAAACTGCGAAAGTTCATTTCTAACCACCTCAATCTTCAAATGTAAATCCTTAAAGTTTTTTTATTGCAGCTGTAAAGCCTCTTAAATACCCTGAGATTTCTGTCATCACGTCCCTTGTTCCTACATCGGGAATAAAAATCACACGCCAGATTCTCACATACAAACTGATAAAAATCGGTCACGGACTAAAGGTAGCAATTAAATCATGATTTATAACTTTTTCACCTTTTACTATGGCGTTCAATCTAATATTTGCTAAGAATGCTTTAATTTCTTTAATCGTTAATCCACTTTTATTGATAATTACATCCCAATTAACTTCCAATACCTCTTCAGGCATTATTTCTTTACTAATAATAATAACATTGTCATATTCTATGTCATTTAATATTTCATTTTTATATTCTGGTTTAAGAGTCCTTATGAAAATATTGCCTTTGGTTTTATTAGTCAAAAAGACTCCGTAAGAAATCTTTGTTTTATTTTGTTCTATTTCATCTAAAGCATAATTCCATCTGGAAATTGTTAATTCTTCATTTCCTCCTAGCCTGTAAGGTTTTAGAGAATTACAAAAAACAACAATAAAAAAATATACAATAATAATATATAACGCTGTTCTTTTTAGCTTCATTATTAATATAC
>DNNV01000384.1 GCA_003497505.1 Clostridiales bacterium
CAATTCAAGAAATTACGATTCGATGGCGAGTTAGAAAATAACAGGAGAGCGTATATGAACAATATTGAAAAAATCGAATTTGAAAACAAGGATAAATTTTATAATTATCTTAATATGAAGCTCACGGGGCTAATATGTGAGGAACCGGACTGGCTTGCAAATCTTGCCAATGCCTCTGCCGTTCTTTGGCTGCTGCTGGAGGATATTAACTGGGCGGGGTTTTATCTTTATAAAAACGGCGAGCTTGTTTTGGGACCGTTCCAGGGAAAACCTGCATGCACCCATATTGGTATTGGAAAGGGCGTGTGCGGAACTGCTGCAGAATTAAGGGAAACACAGCTGGTGAAAAATGTGCACGAATTTCCCGGACATATCGCCTGTGACTCAGCTTCAAACTCTGAAATTGTGGTGCCTGTTATAAAGAACGATAGGCTGATAGGAGTTCTGGATATAGATAGTCCTGCTCTAGGTAGATTTGATGAAACAGATAAAAAGCATCTGGAGAAATTCGTATCAATTATTGAAAAATATGTTAGCTTCCCTGAAAGATTCATATAGAGAACTGAACAATTACCACCCCTTTTCATATAATGAAGTGAAAAGGGGTGAATTTATGAATAATGCAATGGGGAATTTCTACAATAATTATCCGTACATTCCGTATCCCAGGCTTAACGGATATATGGACTACAACAGCAGGGTGTACGGACAGACAAATAATTGTTATTGCGAGAAATCCTTTTTAAGAATACTTAATTCATGTGCAGATACCGCACTTGATGTCCACGTAAATGAAATAATGATGGCGGAAAATTTGAAGGAGGGAGAATTTACACGATATGCTCAGATCTCGCCTAAGCAGTATGAAATAAAAATATTTGATTCTGTTGAGCCTAAGGAGCTGATTTTTGAATCAAGCATCGATATCAGCCGCAATATGACATACACCGGGGTGATAGCTGAGGACGACAGCGATCCGGCAGACATAAGTGTTTTAATGATACCTGAGGCAAAGGAAAATTATATGACAGGCAAAATGTCATCCATAAGGTTTGCAAATCTTGCATTCGGAGCACCGGACCTTGAGCTGGCTGCTGATGACGGCACCGTGTTGTTTGCAGGAATAAAATACAGTGATGTTTCCGGCAATGTTGCTGTTCCATCAGGACTGTATAATCTTACGCTGAGAGAAAAAGGAAGTAAAAAAGAGGTTAAGGCTATGGACGTGGACTTTGCTCCGGGGATGCATTATACGATGTTTGCATCAGGAAAGTACGGAGAGGACATAAATGTGGATATAATAATACCCGAGGACGGAGTCAATTACTTGGGACTGTGCTAAAACACAGAAAAAACATACAAAAACAAGCTGAGGCTTGTTTTTTGTTGTTACAGCGCAAGTACTGTGGTATAATTTGCTTAATTACTAATTTGAGGTGAAAAATGAAGACTATTGGAATTATAGGGGGAATGGGACCTCTTGCTACAGTTGATTTATATCGCAGGATAGTTTTGAGGACTAAGGCGGCAAAGGACCAGGAGCACTTACATGTTTTAATCGACAGCAATACAAATATACCGGACAGGACAAAAGCGATCATAGCGGGAGGAGAGGACCCTGTTCCACAGCTTGTGAAATCGGCGGAGATTCTCAAGCAGAGCGGTTCGGATTTTTTAATCATGCCGTGCAACACGGCTCATTATTTTATAGATGATGTAAAGGCAAAAGTTGAAATACCATTTGTAAACATGCTTTCTGAAACGGTGAAATATACACATGAAAAGTATGGCAGAGACACAGCTGTAGGAATAATGGCAACAGATGGAACCATAAAATCAAGACTGTATGAAAGATATTATTCCGAAGCTGGAATTAAGACTGTAATACCTGATAAAACACAGGAAAAAATAATGAAATTCATATATGATATCATAAAGAGCGGGAAGTATGACGAAGGAACCGACCTTATGTTTGAATGCGTTGAAGAGCTGAAGTCCATGGGAGCCGATACATTCCTGTTGGGTTGTACAGAGCTTTCATCCGCACAGTATCTTTATAAGTTTGAGGGACCTTTTATCAACCCTATGGAAATATTGACCGAAGCATCGATAATATATGCCGGCGGAGAATTGAACTGACAAAATTGGAGGAATTATGAGAGACTTAACATCAAATCAGGCTGATCTGATGCTTTTTATGGTTGCCTTTTTTTGGGGAACCGGTTTTACAGTAACAAAATATGCACTTGATATATTTACATCCACACAGCTGCTTTTTCTTAAATTTATAGTTGCATCGGCAGTATTGATGATTGTATTTTGGAAGAAGATGAAGACTGCCGTTAAGGCGGATTACAAGGCAGGAATAATAATGGGAGTGTTGCTGGCTGTGGGATATGTTTTTCAGACCGTGGGAATGGAAGGGACAACCTCTGGTAACGCAGCGTTTCTGACAGGCTCAAATGTTGTCATGGTTCCGTTTTTCTACTGGATGGCAACAAAAATAAAGCCGAAGAAGGACAACATCATTGCAGCAATAATGATGTTTGCGGGCATATTGCTGCTGACTGTGGATTTTAAAAATTTTGGTAAGTTTAATTACTGGGATTTGATTACATTTATGTGTGCAATTTTATTTGCGTGGCAGGTGGTAGCAACTGGAATATTTGCAGCTGACAAGGACCCGATCATCATAGCGACCGTCCAGATTCTGACTTGCACAGTGATATTTTTAGTGATGGTGGTTATAGAAGGAAAGAGTATGCATTTTAATGCAGGCGGAACTGTGAGCATACTTTATCTTGGATTGATAAATACCATGCTTTGTTTTCTGATGCAGACAACAGGGCAAAAATATACTTCTGCCACCCATGCGGCGATTATTTTGAGCCTGGAAGCAGTAATAGGAAGCATTTTGGGAGTAATTTTTCTTAAGGAGAAGTATTCATTCATGACAATATTAGGATTTGACATCATATTTTTAGCTGTACTGACAGCCGAGTGAGGTCTGAGAATGCTCAGGCGGAAAAAAATATGAAAACATGAAATTGCTTCTTGAAAATGGCGAACAATTGATATATAATTAATAAAAAATATTCGTGCGGAGCATTTATGAAAAAATATAAAAGAAACCAGAGAATCGGCGCTTTAATGAAAATTTTTGCGGAAAAGCCAAACTACATCTTTTCTTACAACTATTTTTCGGAAATTTTTAATGCGGCAAAATCCACAATCAGTGAGGATGTTGCAATTGTAAAGCAGCTGGTTGCCGAGCTTGAGTACGGCAAAATAGAAACAATATCCGGTGCGGCAGGGGGTGCCGTATTTATTCCTGCTCTCGGAACGGAAGAAAAAAGGAATATACTGAATGAGTTGTGTGACCTTTTTTCTAATAAAAGCAGAATACTGCCCGGCGGATTTATATATGTTACGGACATATTCAATAATCCAAGTATTATTACAAATATTGCAAGAGTAATATCATCAGAATTTTCAAATAAAAAAATTGACTGCATCATAACTGTTGAAACCAAGGGGATACCGGTTGCTATTTTAACCGGTCAGAAGCTGAATGTTCCTGTGGCTGTTATCAGAAGGAACAACAAGGTTACGGAAGGAACCACCGTTAATATAAATTACGTATCAGGCTCCTCCAACAGCATACAGACAATGTCTCTGTCAAGAAGGTCTTTGAAGGAGAATTCCCGTGTTTTAATAATTGATGATTTCATGAAGGGTGGAGGTACATGCAAGGGTATGGCCGACATGATGAGGGAATTCAATGCAGAGGTTGTGGGAACGGCTGTCGTTATCGAAACGAAGGAGCCGGAAAAGAAGCTTGTGGATGATTACACATCACTTCTTATATTGAACAAAGTTTTGGAAAAGGATGGAATCATTGATATACAGCCTAATTTTAAATTGCTAAAATAAAATTAGGCTTTTTTTACAAAAAATGAAAATGTTTTTTGCATTTTTTGCTAAGATGTAGTATAATAAAATAAAGTGGACATAATCTTTTGGGGGAAGGTGGTGACAACATGAGAATATCGGACGTCAGAGTGAGAAAAATTAATTCAGAAGGTAAGATGAAGGCAATCGTTTCCGTAACATTTGATGATTGCTTCGTGGTTCATGACATTAAGATTATTGAAGGACAAGAAGGCTTGTTTATTGCTATGCCCAGCAGAAAGATGCCAGATGGAGAATTTAAGGATATAGCGCATCCTATAAATTCTGAAACAAGAAATCTT
>DNNV01000265.1 GCA_003497505.1 Clostridiales bacterium
TGTGCTATAATGGTGCTATCTTAATAATTAATTCGCTAGGGGAGCTTAAGTGCTGAGAATTTACCCTTATAACTTGATCCGGTTAGTACCGGCGAAAGGAAGACGACAGTAAATTGTAGTATAGCCCCCTCCCGCGAGAAATGGGAGGTATTTTTATGTCAGGAGAAGTTTTACAATCTTTTTTTGAATCTGCCGTGGGGCAGATTACAACCGTGGCAGTTATATTTTTGTTGCTGGTAGCGGTAATGAGGACCAATGAAAAGAAAAATGATATTTCAATATTGGTTAAAACATCAATATTGCTTGCTGTTGCATTTGTCTTGAATCACATAACATTGTATAGAATGCCTCATGGAGGCTCTGTAACCGCATTCAGCATGTTTGCAATATTTTTGGTAAGTTACTTGTTTGGTCCAAGGCAGGGAATTCTTGCGGGTATGGCTTACGGCCTTTTGGACTTGGTAATTAACCCATATGTTGTTCATCCGATTCAGATATTTATGGATTATCCGCTTGCATTTGGAGCCATTGGAATAGGTGGTTTGTTAAGAGAAAACAAGCAGGGTATGATTTTGGGATATCTGGCGGGAGTGCTGGGAAGATATGCAGTTGTGGTTATTTCAGGGATTATATTCTGGGGAATGTATGCTGCTGAAGGCTTTAATGCCGTGACGTGGTCATTCTTCTACAACATGACATACATGCTGCCTGAAGCTGTGGCTACAGTTGCCATATTAATGATTCCGAGCATAAGGAATTTATTTGAAAAGTTTAAAATTAAGTAGATATACCGCCAATTTTATTATGTAAAATTGGCGGTATTATTCTTATGAACTATTAACAAACTATAAAATCAACTCATATATGTTTAATTCACTGCTTTTTCTCAGATTGCTGACAAGAGGCACTATTCTCGTGAAATGTTCTGTATTTTTGTGTATGTTGTGAGCCTCACGGCTTTCCCATTCCTCAATCATTGTTAAAATTGTTTTATCATCAACATCTCTGAATAAGTTATATGAAATGCATCCATTTTCTTTTTGCGATTTAATTACAAGCTCTTCATAAAGCTTAAGTGCTTCGTCGACTTTGTCCTCATAAAAAATTCCCTTTGCAACAATTTTAATCATGGCAACCTCCGGTTTATTTATTAATACATTATATCATGCACAAATAAACACTACAATCATGTGAAAAAAATTTTACTTGATATACCGTAGTGGTAACAAAATTGCTTGTTAAAAAATTATTGACAAGTTCGTAATTATATGGTAACATTATTTTCACTGATACAGGAAACATGGAAGCTTAGCTCAGTTGGGAGAGCATCTGCCTTACAAGCAGAGGGTCATAGGTTCGAGCCCTATAGTTTCCATTTAAACAGGATGTTGCGGCATTCTGTTTTTTGTATGTTCTAACCTCATTTTTCTTAATAATCGGTGATATACTATATTAGTTAACAAGGAGGCGATTTGTTGGAATTAAAGGATAAAAAAAATAGTGTTGCTATAACAACGATGACAGAGGGAAGTCCTCTTAAAATTATACTTACTTTTGCATTTCCAATGCTTATAGGTAATGTCCTTCAGCAATTTTACAATATGGTTGACAGTATTGTTGTGGGTAATTATGTTGGGAAGTTAGCTTTGGCTGCAGTCGGAACGGGATTTCCGATTATTTTTATGATGGCTGCTATGTTTATAGGACTTGGAATAGGTGCAACGATTCTTATTTCTCAGTATATAGGTGCAGGCGATATGGACAGTGTTCAAAAAACTGCGCAGACAATTTATACCGCAATGATTTTAGGTTCTATACCTATTTCTGTAATAGGGATATTTCTGTCGGAACCCATATTGATATTAATTAATACACCTGCAGAGGCTTTATCAATGGCAAAAATATATATGATGATCATATTCGGTGGAATGATAGGATCAATCGGATATAACGTAAATGCGGGAATATTGCAGGGGTTTGGCGACAGCAAGTCCTCGCTTTTATTTTTAGCTATTGCTACAGTAATAAATATTATTCTTGATTTATTATTTGTAATAGTTTTCCGTTGGGATGTAGCAGGGGTTGCCATTGCAACTATAATAGCACAATCAGCTTCATGGCTGTTCGGAATCGCATATATGCGAAAAAAATATGAAGTATTAAATTTTTCAATATTCAGGTTTCACTTTGATAGGGATATATTCAAAAGAATAATTAAGCTTGGACTGCCAACAGGCGTGCAGCAAACATTGTTTGCGGTGGGTATCATGAGTCTTCAATCGCTTGTTAACAGCTATGGCTCTGATTTTATTGCAGGCTATAATGCTGCCAATAAAATTGATACATTTGCTTTTATGCCAATACAAAGCTTCAGCAATGCGGTCACTACGTTTACCGGTCAGAATATAGGAGCTAAGCGCATGGACAGAGTTCATAAGGGTGCTGTTACAGCCATAGGATTATCTGTTGCGGTATGTATAGCATGTCTTGTGATTATTCCCTTCGGTCCTTTTCTCCTCGGTATGTTTAACTCAGACCCTGCTGTAATTGAATCGGGAATGATGTATTTAAATAGTGTAATGCCTACTATTGCTCTTTTAGCTATTGTATTTACGTTGAACTCAGTTATACGCGGTGCAGGTGAGTCGGTGGTGCCAATGATAGGAGCCATAGTCTCATTGTGGCTTGGCAGGGTTCCTGCTGCTTATTACATAGCAGCCAACTTCGGAAAGAAATATATCTTTTTAAGCTATGCAGTAGGATGGCTATTCTGGCTGCTAATTACAGGGCCTTATTATCTGTCCGGAAGGTGGAAGACAAAATCTGAAAAGCTTCTTAACAACATAATATTGGAGTAAAAAAACACCGGGAAACCGGTGTTTTTTAATGTCAGGATTACTTTAAGCTGTCCAGTACAGCCTTTATTTTAGCCGGAGCCATTCTGCATTTTTCTTCCGATACAGCACAGACTGCAAATCTCAAGCCTTTTTTCAATGAAACTACAAATAGGTTCTCTTTGATTAATTCATCTGACGCCTTCTTTGAATTTTCGCAAGGAATGCTTACGAAGAAACCATCCCTGTAAGGAAGTATCTCAAGTCCGCATTCTTTTGCGCCATCAACAAAAGCATTTGCGCGATTTCTCAGCATTACCTTGTATTTATTGACTTCATCCTCGTATGCCTGTTTTTTCGCGGGGTCTTTAGATATATTAGTCATAACTGACATTGCGCCTCTTGTTCCATTAGACCAGTTTGCCCTATTTGCATGCATGCAGGTATAGTAAAATTCGTTGGTTATTTCTTCTTTGGATGAAATACCGATGGCAGCTCCGGATCTCATTCCGTACATTGTGTAACCCTTTGACATGCTGTAACCTATGAGAACAAATATATTTTCAGGGAGATTCGAGAATTTCGCAAAGAATTTTCGTCTTTCTGAGCCTACTCCTGCATAGTCTATGTATGCCACGTCTACCATGAGTATTATTCTGTTTTCAGGATCCTTTGCGCTTTCCTTTGCAATGTCAAGGACCTTATCCCACTCTTCATCCGACAGGCTGTATCCCGTAGGATTATTTGCTGGAGTGTTAATTATGGAAACTATTCTTTTTTGTTTTCTAACAAGGTCTTCAAATTTTTCTTTGTATGAATCAATATTAAATTCGCCGTTA
>DNNV01000060.1 GCA_003497505.1 Clostridiales bacterium
TGTGCGGGCTCCCGTTATTCCCTCGTTGAAATGCCCAGTCATCTTTGAATTAACCTTTCGCATTTTCCTGCTTGTAACCAGCAGCTTCTTTTGAAAATATGCAGTGATTATTGCCATTAAAGGCACAATCAGCATTACAATCAGAGCAAGCTGGAAATTAAGCATTAGCATTGCCGCAAATGCACCTATTACATATGCAAAGGACCAAAACACATCAACAAGTCCCCATGCTATCATCGTGCCTATTCTGTTTGTATCAGATAATGTTCTCGCCAGAATGTAGCCCACCGGAGTTGTATTGTAATAAGAAAGAGAAAGGTTCTGAAGATGTGTGAATATTTCCTTCCTTAAGTCCTTGCCTATGTACATTTCAACAATTATGGCAAAACGGACAAAGATATTTACCGAGACTGTCATTGCAATCAGTGTGGCGGTATAAACGGCAATGAATTTTCCCATCCCCTCAGTGGTTCCGGCAACAATAAAGTTGTCAACTGCATATTTTTGAAACAACGGAACAGACAAATCCATTGCAGCAGTCAGAAGCATGAAAACAAGTATGCCGACTATGCTTTTCTCGTAGGGCTTGAAAAACTTCATAAGCTTAAGCCACGGCTTTATATCAAAGGATTTGTACGTACTGTCTTCCTCAAAGTAGTTCATTCCGTCACCTCCTTATCCATCTCTTCTGTCTTATTAATCTTATCTATCACAGCTATCTTATCTATGTCAGACATATTCATCTGAACTTCATAAATATTTCTGTAAATACCCTCACGGGCTATAAGCTCTTCATGAGTTCCCATATCCGAAATCCTGCCCTTGTCAAGAATCAATATGTTGTCTGCCTGCATTAGCGTTGTAATACGGTGAGAAATTAAAATCACCGTTGAATTTTTCTTTCCTTTTTTCAGTGCAGCACGGATTTTGGCGTCCGTCTCGGAATCGACCGCCGACAGCGAATCGTCAAATACCATAATTGGCGTATCCTGAAGAAGCATGCGTGCTATTGAAACACGCTGCTTCTGTCCACCCGACAGCGTTACTCCCCTCTCTCCCACAATGGTATCATATCCCTTGGAAAAACTCTGAATTGCCGTATCAACCTGAGCAATGAACGACACTTCCCTTATGCTTTCAAAATCTGCCTCCGGATTTACAATACTTATATTCTCACGGATGCTCCTGGTAAACAAAAACGGCTCCTGCAGCACCATACCTATATTTTTCCTTAAGTGCTCACGTTTTATATTCCTTATATCAATGTCACCGATTGTAATGGAGCCGCAGCCCTCCGGCAGGTCGTAAAGCCTGTTTAACAGGTGCATGAGCGTTGTCTTTCCTGATCCGGTTCCTCCCAATATAGCAAATGTGGTTCCAGACTTGATTTTAAAGCTTATGTCGCTTAAAACAGGGGCATTGCCTTCATATTTGAATGTTACATTGTTGAATTCAATATCCTTATGCATGTCAGGTTCAACGGAATTTTCAGCATCCTGCTCCTGGGGCTCCCTGAGAATTTCACATATTCTTTCTGTGGATACCTTTGTTTTGCTTAATTCACCCAATATTCTTCCAAAGCTCCTTAAGGGCCACGCCATCATTGCCGTATATGAGATAAAGGCCATGAACTCTCCCAGAGTAATTATCCCTCTGACAGCATATGCGGAGCCCATCCCTACAATCGTCATCAATAGTAAACCTGTTACAAAATCACCAATACCCCAGTAATATCCCAGCTGATATCCAAGCTTAACCCACAGCTCAGAGAATATATTGTTTTTTTCATTAAATTTCTCTATTTCATACCTTTCTCTTCCAAAGGCGCGCACAACCCTTACACCCGTGAGATTTTCCTGAATTACGGTGAACAGCTCACCCTCAGCCTCATCAGCCGCAAGAAATTTTTTCGACAATATGCCGTAAAATATCGCCGAATACGAAACGACCACCGGAACAAAGCACAGAACAATCAGCGTGAGCTTCACATTCATGGAAAACATTAGAATAAGAGATATTACAACGAGCATGATTGTCCTGAACATCTCGGACAGCTGCGTGCTTATAAAGTTTCGCACAACATCCACGTCCGACGTTGCCCTCTGTATTATGTCACCTGTTTGGTTCTGAATATGCCAGCTGTAGGGAAGCTTTTGAATATGGTCAAACAAGCTGTTCCTTATATTTTTAATTATTCCCTCAGTGCTTTTTGCAGCTGTAATTCTTCCTATGTAATCACTTATGCAGGTTATTACAGCCATAACCAATACAAATACGGCACAAATCCATATGTTCTGCCGCATTCCTTCTATTCCGCCCACTAAGTTAATCAAATCAAGTATTGGCCTGCCAAAATAAAAAGGCACATCCCCTATTACCGAGTCAACGGTAAACCTAATTATCTGAGGCGTGGCAAATCCTGCTCCAACCTTAATTATTATTGCAGCAGCAGAAATTGCAATTAAGTACATATATTCCTTTGCGTAAGATAACATCATTTTTAAGTTCGATAAATTTTTATTCATAAGGCTCCTTACATTTTAGTATACAGTTTCATTTGCCGTGTTGCTGCCTGTTAATTCTATATAAATTTTACCAAAGTGTCAAGGCAAGTATACAGCTTTTTCTACAGTCCTGCGAACAATTTACATTCTGGCGCATATCAATATTATAGTATCTAATAGGGAGGATGGCATGAACTTTTCACAATATAAAAATTATAATCCATATGACGGCAATATGTACAGGTATTGCAGCACAATTCCGCAGTACACTCAAGCCCTGGCTCAGGTAACAGGAGGACCTTTGGCTCCTGATCTCGTCGGTGTAGTAATATTTACAAATGTAATAGGAGGAACCGCAGTATATGTTGAGGTTAACGGACTTCCCGAATACAAGCCTGCCGAAGGCAATAATTCACCTATTGGCCCCTTCGGATTTCATATTCATGAGAACGGCGATTGTACCGTAGGAGACAGCTCCAACCCGTTTATGGCGGCAGGGGGGCACTGGAACCCCACAAATCAGCCTCACGGCAATCATGCAGGTGATTTTCCGGTTCTGTTTTCCAACAACGGCTATACAAGGATGCTCTTTTTCACAAACAAGTTTACCGTACCTCAGGTAGTGGGCAAATCAGTAATCATACACCAAAATCCAGATGATTACCGCACACAGCCCTCCGGAAATTCCGGAAAGAAGCTTGCATGCGGAGTTATTCAGCTAGTTTAGTTACTGAAGACCGAATCAGTAAGATACGCAGACAAAATATCTGCGTATCTTCACCTAATAAGAACATTTTTCGTCCTCGCAAGCTTAAGAAATATTAATATTTATTGTCAGAATCTTAACCTTTTATAATAAGATACATATAATATCACATATTTCTGATGTTATATAGGAGGATTTATGGTACATAGCAATAATTTACATAAAAACAATATAACCATAGGAGATTGTGATTGTATAACCTTGGGAAGGGTAGCACCTGATTTTGCGGCTACATCAACTGAAGGTCCGATAACATTGTCTCAATATAGAGGAAAATGGGTACTGCTTTTTTATGAACCCGGGGATTTTTCTCCCACGGCTACATCAGAATTAATAGCATTTACTCAGCTGCATCCCGAATTTGAAAAAAGAAATGTCCAGCTTATAGGGGTAACCATCGACAGCAATTTAGCAGATATCGAATGGCTTGTTGATATTTTTCAGCATACCGGAGTAAAGGTTACTTTTCCTCTTATCTCTGACAGAAACGCAGAAATAGCAAGGCTATATGATATTGTAAGCCCTGACAGGATTTATGAGGTAACAGTGAGAGATGCCTTCATCATAAGCCCGACTCAGCATATACGTGCCATAATATCTTATCCCATATCCTGTGGGTTGAATGTATATGAACTGCTGAGAGTGATAGATTCATTACAGACAACAGAGCAGTTTAATGTTTACACTCCGTCTAACTGGATGCCCGGTGGCCCTGTAATAGTTCCGGCACCCCAGACATTTGAAGAGGCAATTCAAAAGCTGATCAATCAAGATGAATTAGGAATCACCTGCAATATGTGGTACTATTGCTACCAATATTTAAGCTCTGAAAATAGCAGTACGTAAATAACATAAATATATAAAAGCCCATCTTCTTTTTATTTGCCAATACTATACTGTATTAAAGCTTTCTACATTCTCAGTGCTTGAATTAAATTTGTGTATACAAGCTTCCAGCATTTTTTCAACTGATGCTTATCTATCATCCACGGTTCCCTTTTTTATAACTGGAACAGCTCCCAAGATCGGAAGAGCG
>DNNV01000145.1:0-2608 GCA_003497505.1 Clostridiales bacterium
TAGGATTTCAAAATATAATTCCTGCTGCAGCAATTATAATTAATGGCAAAAGCTTTATTAATGTTGAGGCATTTTGTAAATATCCTCCGGTTTTATAAGAAAGAATATTAATAAAATAAAGAACTGTAATAACGGCAACCCCGATTAATACCTGCACTTCGAGGGTGGAATTCATACCAAATAGCATTGTGATATAAATCCCAGAAACCCATGCTACCACGCATGTAATTGTTGGGTAATAAATAAATGTCTGAAACCATCCGTAGGCACAAGCTGTTGATTTGCTCCAGAATGTTTCACAATATGCTATTATCCCTCCAGCCTCATCAGTTCTCAGAGCGAGCTCCGAAACAGATAGACTTCCGAAAATTATACTGAATGCGGCAATTACAAATACTACAATTCCAAGCAGAATATTGCCTCCGGTAAATACAAGCACATTATCGCTTTTAAAAAAGATTCCTGACCCGATTACTATTCCAACTATCATTGCAATAGTTGTAAATAGGCTATACTTTTGTTGCTTCATTATAATGTCTCCCTGATTTATTTTGTCATAAAAAATACAATGTATTAACAGTATATAGTTAAAGTATTTTAAGTTCAAGCAAAATTATTTTCTCAAAAAATAAACATTAATACTTGTTAAAATGATTTATTTGCTGCTAAAATGGGGTATAGTATGTACAAGTCAAATTGAATGCAGGTGAGCATATGCAAGCAGGAAATAATTTATATTTATCAAAAATAAAGAAAGAAGATTTTGAAAAAATTTACGATTGGTTTAAGGACGCTGATTTTTTAAAATTTTATGATTATGTCCCTCCTGTACCTCTGGAAAAGGATGAGGTTGACAAAATATTTAATGATTATGAAAAAAGTGAACAAGCCGAAGTATTTGCCATAAGGCTCTTGAACGACAATGATATTATAGGAATAGCGGGGTACGATGACATTGTCCATGAAAACAAAGTGGCAACATTGTTTATTGGCATAGGTAATAAAAATATTCGTGGAAAAGGATACGGGAAGGAAGCCCTGAAAGTTCTTCTTGATTACGGATTCAATGAGAGAGACTTTCACAGAATACAGCTCAATGTTTTGGAATTTAATCACAGTGCAATTGCCTTATATGAAAAAGCAGGATTTAGAAAAGAAGGTGTATTCAGAGAATTCGTTTTGAGAGAAGGAAGCCGATATGATTTGTATTTGTATGGGCTTCTGAGAAGAGAGTGGGAAAATAAGAATGCTTTGTTGTGTAATCAAGTAAGTAAATGAATTGATAGTCTAAGACAGGACTTATAAGAATGGGTAAGGGTCTAAGGTCAAATGATAGAACACCATATCGCTCAATGGGTCCTGTTACTAAGGAAAAATATGAATCAAGGTAGGAGTATTTAGAGAAAGTAAGTATGTTATGAATGCAAAATTATTCTTACTAAATTAGACTTCCATATTTTGAAAAGGTATGATAAAGTATTAACAAAATGTGCGGAGGTTATATAATGTTAAATGTACCCATTAAATGCATTGATCTTATTTTAGAACAAGCGGGAGTTATTGCAATTACAGATAAGTATGCAAGATATATATTTGTAAATAAAATGTGGCAAAAACATACAGGTATTTCTGAAGACTATGCAATAGGAAAAAATACCCATGATATAATTGAAGGCTCAAGAGCAATAGCAGCTATAAAATCTAGAAAAGTTTTAACAGCTGATATCTTTATCAAAAAGAAGGATGGTACAAACTTACCTGGCGTTATGACATATTATCCGATATTGGACGATGAAGATGTTGTAGGTTGTTTTATTTATTCTTCGTTTGAATCTATGGAACAAGCTATGGCATTTTCGGAAAAATTGGAGTCGATAACTGCAGAATATGAGTTCTTAAAGGGCGAAATGCGAAAAAGAAGCGGCGCCAAATATTTCATTGATGATATTATTGGAGAAAGCGATGCTATGAAGATGCTTAAGGAACAGATATATCTAGCAGGAGCTTCGAATTCAAATGTTCTTATTGAAGGTGAAACAGGAACAGGTAAAGAACTAGTTGCTCACTCAGTACATAGCTGCAGTTTAAGAAATATTTTCCCGTTTGTAAAGGTAAACTGCTCAGCCATTCCATCTAACTTAATGGAGTCAGAATTTTTTGGGTATGAAGAGGGGACATTTACAGGTGCTAAAAAGGGAGGAAAAAAGGGAAAATTTGAAATAGCTCATTTAGGAAGCATTTTTTTAGACGAAATAAATCAAATGGATTTAACAATACAGCCAAAATTGCTAAGGGTTCTTCAAGAAAAAGAAATTGAGAGAATAGGTTCAAGTGAAAGCCTACCAATTGATACTCGTGTAATTACAGCTTCAAACGTTTCACTGAGAGAAATGATCAAGCGCAATGAGTTTAGAAATGATTTATATTATCGCTTAAATATTATCAATATTGTTATTCCTCCATTGCGTAACAGAAGGGAAGATATACCACTTCTGGTTGATCACTTGATTGATAAAATAAGTGATAAAATGGGAAGAGAGATAGAAGGAATCTCGAGTAAGGCATTAGAATATTTAAAACAAAGGGACTGGCCGGGAAATATCAGAGA
>DNNV01000145.1:2727-4319 GCA_003497505.1 Clostridiales bacterium
TGGCCGGGAAATATCAGAGAACTTCAAAATATAATAGAAAAAGCAATGAATGTTGCGAGAAAAAATGAGTTGACCTTGGCTGATTTCAGAAAAATTGAATCATTTGATTCAATTAACCAAACACCAATCTATATGCAAAAGGAAAATTTATTGAGCAGTAGTGATGAAGAAGGCTTGGCAGCAACATTGATGAACAAGAAAAATACACTTGAAAAGGATACTATCATAAAGGCCTTGGAGTCTTGTGAATATAATAAGTCAAAGACAGCAAAAATGTTAGGTATATCAAGAACGCTTTTATATCAAAAGTTAAAAAAATATAATTTGGATAGTGTAAACATACATTGACAAAAACATGTCACAAAAGTTTACAGTGTACACATCGTGTACACTGTTTTTTTATTTGCAAAATATTCTGATTCGTAAAAAATAACAAAATTTTATTTTGCATAGCAGCTGATTTTCATGGATTTCTTGTTTGAATAAAAATTATTTTTGAAAGATTGATCCTTATTTGGCATGGGTTTTGCTTATATATTTGTGTGTTAACAAAATAACGATAAATTGTAAACTGGTATACAACTTATTAACAAAATTTGAAAGAAAGAAGGTAGTAGTTATGTTTGATTTCACAGAAAGTCAACTGGAACTTCAACAAAGAGTTCGTAAATTTGTTGCTGAACACATTTTTCCTAATCTTGACTTGATTGATAAAGGCGAATATCAAGAGGAACTGTTTGAAGAATGGTGCAAGACCGGACTAGTAACATTGGTAGCACCAAAAGCAGTTGGAGGAATTGAGCTTGATACAAAGAGCTGTGCAATAGTAATGGAAGAACTGGGATATGGCGATGTAGGTCTAGCTACAGGGTTTGGTGCGAACAATTTAGGTTCATACCCTTTGTTAATTGCCGGAACACTTGAACAGCAAAAACAGCATTTTACCCCAATTTTAGAAGGAAAATATGGAGCATTCGCTCTTACTGAGCACGGTGCCGGCTCCGATGCAGGTGCTGTTGCAACAACTGCTGAAAGAAAAGGTGACGAATATATATTAAACGGCACTAAATGCTTTATAACTCAAGGTGGATATGCCATAAATATGGAATCATCCATGGTAGTATTTGCCTCCACAGACAGAACATTAGGAAGCAAGGGATTAAGCGCATTCCTAGTAAATGGTGGGACTCCGGGAATAAAAGTAGGTAAGATTGAAGATAAGATGGGAATCAGGGGCTCACAAACTGTTGAGTTAGTAATAGAAGATTTACACGTACCAGTATCAGCTCGTCTTGGCAACGAAGGTGATGGAATGAAAATCGCTATGAAGACACTTGATTCAGGAAGATTGATGGTCGCTGCACAAGCAGTTGGATGTGGACAAAGAGCACTTGATTTAACTGTTGATTATGCAAAAAATCGCATTGAAAATGGAAAACCATTAGCTAAGCAACAGGCTATTGCATTTAGGATTGCAGAAATGGAATCAATGGTTGAAGCAGCAAGACAACTTGTTCATAGAGGAGCATTCTTAAAAGATAGTAAACAACCATATTCTCATCATTCAGCTATTACAAAACTATTTGCAACTG
>DNNV01000061.1:0-7066 GCA_003497505.1 Clostridiales bacterium
AGGGAGATATAGTTCCCGTGTGCTTAGAGGGAGCGGTGCTGCCTAACGGGCTTAAAATAAAGAAAACAAACTTCAGAGGGCTGCCTTCATACGGAATGATGTGTTCATATGAGGAGCTGGGCTTTGATGACAAGGTCATTCCTAAGGAAGCAAGAGACGGTATTGCAATTCTTCCTGAAAACACAGAGCTTGGAAAAGATATTAAGGAAATTCTGGGGCTTGACGGAAGCGCACTTGAGGTTGAAGTTACTTTTAACAGGCCTGACTGCCTCAATATTGTGGGAATGGCAAGAGAAACTGCAGCTACGCTCGGAACAAAATTCAAATTTCCGGAGATAGTTATTGAAAAGGAAGAGGGAACAATCAGCGATTATCTTAATGCTGTGGAAATAGAGGATGATAGTCTTTGCTCACGTTTCTATGCAAAGGTAATTAAGGATATTAAAATAGGACCGTCACCTCTCTGGATGCAGAGAACGCTGATGGATGCAGGTATGAGACCTATAAGCAACATTGTTGACGTTACGAATTTCGTAATGCTTGAGCTTGGTCAGCCACTCCATGCATACAGCCTGAATGCTCTGGAAGGGAGAAAGTTAATAGCCAGAAGAGCCAAAAAGGATGAGAAGATAGTTACTCTTGACCAAAACGAAAGAAAACTGGATGAAAACATGCTGGTAATTGCAGATTCGGAAAAGCCTGCATGCATAGCCGGAGTAATGGGAGGATATCATTCTGAGATCGGCGATGATACAGAAGTAATGGTTCTTGAAAGTGCAAACTTCAATCCTAAATCAGTGAGAGAGACATCTAGGAAATTAGGACTTCGTTCAGAAGCATCTGCAAGAAACGAAAAACCAATGGGTTATGTGATGGTTGAGCTTGCTGCTAAAAGGGCGTGCCAGCTTATTGAAATGATTGGCGCCGGAACGGTTGTGGGCGGACATATGGAGGCGGGAAAGAGCGAATACATTCCTCCTGTGGTAACACTCAGACCTCATCGTGTGAAATGGCTTCTGGGAGTTGACATTCCTGTGGATGACATGCTTCTCTACCTGAACACTCTCGAAATAGAGTCAACATTTGACGGAGGAAAAATAATAAGCAAAATACCTTACTTCAGAACAGATATTGAGCAGGAAGCTGATTTAATAGAAGAAGTGGGGAGGATTTACGGATTTGAAAATATAGAATCTGAGCCTCTGAGAGGAAGTACAAGGGTTGGCAGAAAATCCGACATACGAATGCTTGAGGACGGTATCAAAAACATGCTAAGCGGCATGGGGCTTTACGAAATAACAACATATTCATTCATAAGCCCGAAGACATATGACAATATAAATGCTGCTTCCGACAGTCCGTTGAGAAATTATGTGCGTATTCTGAACCCGTTAGGGGAGGATTTTAGCTCCATGAGAACAACACTCATTTCAAACATGATGGAGGTTGTGCAGAGGAATTCAAACAGAGGAGTTGACAATGCAGGAATTTATGAGGTAGGAAACACATTTGCTCCCAAAGAGCAGCCTGTGGTTCAGGAGCCTGTAGAAAGATTAAAGCTATGCGTGGGAATGTACGGCCAATACGACTTCTATGACCTGAAGGGTATTATGGAATCAATGTTTAAAAGGCTGGGAATAAAAACAACTCTCAAGCCTGTTGCGGATAACCCAATATTCCATCCGGGAAGAACAGCGGCCGTATATGTAAATGATGAATGCATAGGTATATACGGTGAAGCAAGCAGGGAAACTCTTGAAAATTACGGATTGGACCACAAAGTTTACATTGCCGAAATAGATGTTGAAAAGCTGTTGGAATATAAGAATACAGATTGGAAATATGAAGCCCTGCCTAAATATCCTGCCATGGTAAGGGATATTGCGGTGATAGTGAAGGATGAAGTATTGGTTGGAGACATGATTTCAGCTATTGAGTCAATAAACTCACAATTGATAGAAGATGTTAAGCTGTTTGATGTCTATAAGGGGGAGCATATTGAAGAGGGCTACAAGAGCTGCGCTTTCTCTGTTACTTACAGAAATAAGGAAAGAACTCTAAAAGATAAAGAAGTGGAAAAAATTCACGAAGGTATCCTGAAGGAATTTGAAACTAAATTTGAAGCTAAATTGAGATAATTAAAAAACAGATTTTTCCGTCTAGGCAGAAAAATCTGTTTTTTTACGCTTTTTTTCTTTTCAAGAGCATCCATATTGCGATTCCGGCTATGGCGGAGCCAAGGCTCACAAGCTGTGCGATTCGCATTCCGAAAAACATCAGGCTGTCTGTTCTCAGCCCTTCAATGAAGAACCTTCCTGCAGAATACAATGTGAGGTAAAGTGCCAGAACCTGACCGTCTGTTGTTTTTTTATTTTTTCTGAACCATGTGAGAAAAATAAATATGCATAGGGTTATTATAGATTCGTACAGAAATGTGGGATGAACCTTCTGTCCGTTCACCACAATTCCCCACGGTAAATCGGTGGGGCCTCCGTGTGCTTCCTGATTGATGAAATTTCCCCATCTCCCTATAGATTGCCCCAATGCTACACTGGGCATCAAAATATCTAAAAGCAGCAAAGGATTGACCTTTCTTCTTTTGCAGAACAATATGCTGACTATGATTCCTGCAATCAGGGCTCCATGTATGGCTAAGCCGCCGTTTCTTATATTGATTATCTCAGATATATTCTGGCTGTAATAATCCCAGGAAAATACTACGTAGTATATTCTCGCTCCCACTATTGCGGCGGGAATGGCTATAAGAAGAAAATCGAGAAGATTATCCTCCTTGAAGCCTATCCGTCTGCACTCCTTCAGTGCAAAGAACACTCCTAACAACACTCCCAGCGATATTAACACGCCGTACCACATTATTTCTACTCCAAAAACTTTAAATGCCACTGGATTCATATGACCTCCCGTCCTATCCTATTGGGGATAACTTTTCTAATTATATATTTTTATGACCTCCAAGTCAAATAAAAGACAGAAATTATAGCTTAAATTGTGGATAAAATTATTTTTTTAAATTTTTAAAATAATAGTGGCGCTTTTTACCCACAATGTGGTATAATATGCCCAGTAGGTGGTAGAAGATGTTTACTGGTGAATTTATACATTCATTCGATGAAAAAGGAAGGGTTATAATACCTTCCAAATTTAGAAACGAGCTTGGGGAAACCTTCTATATCGGCAAGGGACTGGATAAATGTTTGTTTGTTTATCCTGTTGAAACATGGGCTGAATTCGTGGGTAAGCTCAGAAATCTATCTACCTTCAATAAACAGGAAAGATTCTTTTTGCGAAGATTTGTTTCCGGATTCAGTGAATGTTCCTTTGATAAACAGGGAAGAATACTTATACCTCCAACATTGAGGGAATTCAGCGAATTAAACAGCGAGGCTGCTATAATAGGGGTTATAGACAGAATTGAAATTTGGAACAAAGAAAGTTGGAACGATTACTCCAACGGTGACGAATTTGATTTTGACAGCATTGCGGAAAAAATGTCAGATTTGGGGATAGGATTGTAAGGAGGAGTCAGATGGATTACAAACACACATCGGTATTATTGGACGAATCTATAGAGGGGCTCAACATCAGGAAGGGCGGAATTTATGTAGACGCAACTTTAGGAGGGGGAGGCCATACTGAGGAAATACTGAAAAGAGCAATAGAGGGAAGAGTTATAGGTATTGATCAGGATGACTATGCAATTGAAAGAGCAACAGGAAAACTTAAGGGCTACGGCAATTTTACAGCAGTAAAAAGTAACTTTAGTCAAATTGACGAAGTTTTAGATAATTTGGATATTGAAAAAGTAGACGGAATTTTATTCGATTTAGGGGTTTCGTCTTTTCAGTTAGATATACCTGAGAGAGGATTCAGCTACAACAATGACATGCCTCTTGATATGAGAATGGACAAAAGCAGGACAACCACGGCAAGGCACATTGTAAACGGATATGAGGAGCATGAGCTCTCAAGAATATTGTGGGAATACGGCGAAGAAAAGTGGGCAGCAAGAATCGCCAAGTTCATCGTACAGGAAAGAGAACAGGAATTTATTGAGACCACAGGACAGCTTGTGAGTATCATCAAAAAGGCTATTCCCAAACAGGTGCGTCAAGAAGGGTCGCATCCCGCAAAAAGAACATTTCAGGCAATAAGGATTGAGGTCAACAGGGAACTTGAAATTCTCGAAGAAGCAATTAAGGTAGCTGTTGACAGGCTTAATCCGGGAGGAAGAATATGCATGATAACATTTCATTCTCTCGAGGATAGAATTGTCAAGAACACATATGCGGATTTAAACAAGGATTGCATCTGTCCGCCGGAGTTTCCGAAGTGTATGTGCGACCACAGGCGTAAATTAAAGATTATTACCAAGAAACCGATTGTACCTTCCGGAAATGAGGTAGGCGAAAACCACAGGGCGCACAGTGCCAAGCTAAGAATAGGTGAGAGGGTGTAAAGATGTCAGCTATACGAAAGGAAGAACTCAGCTTTGATTACGGACAAGAATATGGTGAATATTCTCCGAAGAAAAGAAGAATAAAAAAGAAGAAGAAAAATAATAATGTTATAGAGAACTTCAAGAATACGCTTATGATTGCAGTTACATTTATACTTGGAATTTCTATTGTCTATAACTATGCCGTAATAACTGACAAGCAAATGGAGCTGAATAATATCAACCATGATATTGCTGCGCTCAAGGATGAAATAGACACGTACAACATTACTCTTGAGAGCATCAAAAACACCAATTCAATCGAAGAAACGGCAAAGTCATATTTGGGTATGAATTATCCTACACGTAAACAAACAGTCTTTGTTGATTTTACATATGGAGACACGGAAACAGAGCAGCAAACTGCAAACTCCGAAGATGAAAATAAAAATATACTTGTGGGCATAATTGACAAGGTGGTAAGTTTTATTCATTAAGGGGGGGAGCAATATGAGAAAGCAGACTAAAAGCATTACTAACCTTCAGAATAAAAAGAGAATGTTAGTATTTTTGCTTTGCTTTTTTTTGGGAACAGTTGGATTGGTGGTAAGGCTCGGCTTTATTCAGATAATCGGCGGCGAGGAATACAAGAAGCAGGCCATGGAAAACTGGTCAAGAGATATTATCATCAGTGCCAAAAGAGGAACAATTTATGACGTAAAAGGAAAGAAGCTTGCCGTGAGCATAAATTCAAACACTGTCACATGCTTCCCTGCTGATGTTAAGAAGTCTGTCCAGGTTAATGAGGAGGATTCGAAGCAGGAAGGCAGCGGGGGGCTGCTCACATATATTCTGAAGAAAATGAACAAATCAATGTTCAGCTCAAATAAATCCACGGCGGCAGAATCAATTCCTGTCAATCTTAAATCTCCCGAGGAAACGGCGAAGATACTTTCAGAAATATTGGAAATGGAATATGAAGAGGTATACAAAAAAATAACCTCCAATTACAGCTATGTTGTTTTGAAGAAATGGATTACCGATGAGCAGGCGCAAAAAATCAGAGAGTCCGAGCTAAGCGGTATAAATATAATAGAGGATAATAAACGAATATATCCTTACGGAAATTTTGCACCATATGTGCTTGGCTTTACAAATGTGGACCAGGATGGACTGTATGGTGTTGAAGCCACATACAACGATTATCTCACAGGAATTCCCGGCAGGACGGTGTTCAATAAGGATGCTCACGGAAGAGAACTCCCATTCGGATACAACGAGTATTATGAACCGGAGGATGGCTTGGGAGTGGTTCTTACCATAGATGAGGTAATACAGCACTATTCGGAGTCGGCAGCTGAAAAGCTTATGAAGGACTACAATGCCAAGAGAGTCACCATAATTGTTATGGACCCAAACAACGGGGATATACTTGCCATGTCGTCAAAGCCGGACTATGATCCCAATGACCCCAAAAAACCAATAGATGAAATAATACAGCAGGAATGGTCGACACTGCCCAGTGAAGAGCTTCAGAAGGCTTGGTTTGACATGTGGAGAAATCCTGCAGTAAACGATATTTATGAACCGGGATCCACATTTAAGCTTCTGACTACTGCCATTGCCCTGGAGGAAAACAAAGCAACGCCAAATACCACATATTACTGCGACGGCTTTGTAAGGCAGATACCCGGTGAAAATATAAAATGCTGGAGATATTACAGACCACATGGACAGCAGACGCTGTCGGAGGCTATTCAGAACTCGTGCAATGACGCTCTGGCTGAAATGGGTTTAAACATTGGAAAGGACGCATTTTATAAATATTTAAAATCCTTCGGACTTGAGGAGCGCTCGGGGATTATGCTTAACGGTGAAGCGCTGGGACTTCTTAAAGAACCGATAAATATGAAGGATGTGGATGTTGTAACCCAGTCCTTCGGACAGGGTGTTGCAATTACACCTATACAGCTGACGACTGCAGTGGCTGCCATATCAAACGGAGGAAAGTTACTTGAGCCTCGAATTGTAAAGCAGTTAATAGACGAGGACGGAAATATTGTTAGAAATTTTGAATCTAAGGTAAGAAGAAATGTTATATCCAAGGAAACATCGCAGATGGTGCTTTCGATAATGAAGGATGTTGCAGAATCCGGAACGAAGCAGGCATACCGACCTGGTTACAGAATAGGCGGGAAATCAGGTACTGCGCAAAAAGTTATAGACGGAAGATATGTCGACGGAAAATTCATATCATCCTTCATTGGAGTTGCTCCCGTTGACGATCCGAAGGCTGTTGTACTGGTTATGGTTGACGAGCCCGACAGCAGCATAGGATACTACGGAAGCATTGTGGCAGGGCCTGCGTCAGCAGACCTACTGGAGAATATATTGAAATATTATGACGTAGAACCTATTTATACAGAAGAGGAGTTAGGAAAGGTTGAGGCACAGACTGTTTTGGTTCCAAGCCTGCTTGGACTTACAATAGGTGAGGCAACAGATAAACTCATAGCTGCTGGGCTTGAAAGCAATATAACAATTGAGGTTGATGCCGACAGGACGGTAAAATCTCAGTTCCCGAAGGCAGGAGAAAAGGTAGTTAAACAT
>DNNV01000061.1:7243-11395 GCA_003497505.1 Clostridiales bacterium
CAGTTAAACATTCAATGATAACATTAATTCTCAACTAGAACTTTAAAAATTGAAATTCGCCGAGTTCATTCAAGCATAATGGAATAACATCAATAATCTGTTTTTCAGGCAGAATGAAGGGACGCAATGCGTCCCTTTGCCATAAGTTCCAAAATTATGCTTTGCAGGAACAAATATATTGATGATCGATGACTGCGTGATTGATATTAAATTTTAATTATGATAAAATTGCATATAATATAGATTAATCTGGGAGCGTGCTATGGATATTAAAGGTCTTCTCAAAAAAATGGAATATGATGATTTCCGTGGTGATGAAAATGTTCGAATAACAGGCATTACCAATGATTCAAGAAAATCTGCAACAGGCGATATTTTTGTTGCTATCAAGGGATTTACAGCAGATGGACATAAATTTATAGGGGATGCTTTGAAAAACGGTGCTTCTGCCGTAATCTGCGCTCACATACCAGAGGAATTGAAAGACAAGGGAAGTTTTATTGTCGTCAGGGAACCGAGGAAGTCTATGGCTTCTGCCGCAGACATAATTTACGACCACCCATCAGGGAAAATAAATATTGTGGGTGTAACGGGGACTAACGGAAAAACAAGTACTACTTATCTGCTTAAAGGAATATATGATTATATAGGAGATAAATCAGGCATAATCGGTACCATCGGTGTGCTGATGGACGGTGAAAAGATAAAGGTAGACAACACCACGCCGGAGGCGGCTGATTTACAGAAATATTTTGCCAAAATGGTGGAAAAGGATATACAGCACTGCTTTATTGAAGTTTCATCACATGCACTTGAGCTTAACAGAGTGGATAACATATCAATAGATGTGGGGATTTTTACAAATCTCACCCGTGACCATCTGGATTTTCACGTTACAATGGAAAATTATTATCTTGCCAAGAAAAAGCTGTTTCACATAACAAGAATTAACAACATCATTAATGTGGATGACCCATACGGTGAAAGACTGTACAGGGAGCTCAGAGAAGAGGGAATAAATGCCATATCGGTGGGAATTGACAATGATGCCGATATAAGAGCATACAACCTTGAAACTACCATGAGAGGCACATCATTTGACTTAAACATAATGGGGACGGTGAAAAAGGCTCATGTGAATACACCGGGCAGGTTCAGTGTGCTTAATTCCCTTGGCGCCTTCGGTGCTGCATATGCATCGGGAGCGGATACGGACCGTATAATCGAGGCTTTGGGGATAATCAAGGGAGTTACAGGCAGATTTGAAATGCTGGAAAACAATTTAGGCTGCACAATTATTCTCGATTTCGCACATACTCCTGACGGACTACAGAAGGTAATGGATACCATAAATGAATTTGCCGAAGGCAGAAAAATAGTTATGTTTGGAGCGGGTGGGGAAAGAGATTCGGCGCGACGTGCTCCAATGGGAGAAATAGCGGGAAAATACTGCGATTTAAGCATATTGACCTCGGATAATCCAAGGTTTGAGGACCCTTATGAAATATGCCTTGAAATATCCAAAGGTGTTGAGAAATACAACGGAAGATATGAAATAATAATCGAAAGAGATCAGGCTGTCTATTATGCTATTGACAATTCAAGGAGCAAGGATGTAATATTGTTAGCGGGAAAATCCACGGAGCCCTATCAGGACATGGGAATTGAAAAGGTGCCCTACGACGAGGGTTCAATTGCTAAAAAGGCGATTATAGATGTGGAGAAAAAAAGAGGATTGAGAGAATAGAAACAAGGAGTTTAAAATGCATATTAATATACAAATCATAAGAGTAATAATTGTATCTTTTCTCATAGCGCTGTTCTTAGGGCCGGTGATAATACCGGCATTGAGACGGCTTAAGGTGGGACAAAGCATCCGGGAGGAGGGGCCTAAGTCTCATTATTCGAAATCCGGCACACCTACCATGGGTGGAGTTATTATTATTTTGGCAATGATAATTTCTATTTTTACAAGTGGATACTATAATCAGGAAGTATGGGCAACACTGTTTTTTACTTTAGGATTTGGACTTATAGGTTTTATTGATGACTATATCAAGGTTGTACTTAAGAGAAATTTAGGGCTGAGAGCTTATCAGAAAATAATAGGACAGTTTTTATTTGCGCTGTTACTGGCACTATACGGTTCAAGGTACAGCGCCCACGGGACAAAGCTGGTTATACCATTTGCCAATGCGTACATTGACTTAGGGGTGCTTTATGTTCCATTTGTTTTGTTTGTGGTAGTGGGAATAGTAAATGCCGTAAACCTTACGGACGGCCTCGACGGCCTCAGCACTGGAGTTACGCTGATTGTTATGGCGACCTTCAGCTTAATCACAGGCAGTCTCATGGGAACAAATGCAATATACGAAGGAATTTCAATAGTGAGTGCTGCTGTTGCAGGTTCATGTTTGGGATTTTTAAAGCATAATGCAAATCCGGCCAAGGTGTTTATGGGAGATACAGGCTCGCTGGCACTGGGCGGAGCGGTTGCGGCTGTTGCCGTGTTGTCAAATACTTTGCTGCTTATTCCTATTATAGGTGGCATATATTTTGCGGAGGCGCTTTCTGTAATTATACAGGTTCTGCATTATAAAAGAACGAAGAGAAGAATATTTAAAATGGCACCGCTGCACCATCATTTTGAAATGTGCGGGTGGAAGGAAACAAAGGTTGTGGGAGTGTTTTGGCTCGTAACCGTTATCCTAGCATTTATAGGTATTTATTCAATATAGCTAACATAATATTATAAGGGGCATACAGGAGAGGTTAAAATGAAAAATAAAAACATACTCGTAATAGGTCTTGGAGTTTCAGGTATCGCCTGCATAAAAGGCCTTGCGGTGCTCGGAGCAAAAATATCAGTATATGATGAATCAAAGGAAAAAGCAGCAGAGATACCTTATGAATTAAAGGAAATTGAAGCTGAGTATTTTTTCGGTGAGGATGAAATCGAAAAAATAAACATGGAAAATCTTGATTTTGCAATCAAAAGTCCGGGGATAAAATATGAGGTTCCCATTGTGCAGAAATTATTGAAAAGAAACATCAGGATAATAAGTGACATAGAGGCAGCATACAAGGTGACGGAAGCTTCCATAATATCGATAACAGGAACCAACGGAAAGACTACAACCACCACGCTTATTGGCGAAATGGTCAAAGAGGGCGGAAGAAATTGCAGAGTTACGGGAAATATCGGCTCAGGTATGTTTTACGATGGACTGAGCTCCGGAAAGGGAGATGTGCTTGTAGCTGAGGTGAGCAGTTTTCAGCTTGCCGGAACATATGAGTATAAACCATTTATAAGCGTTATAACAAACATTACTCCTGACCATCTGGATTATCACGGAACGTTGGATAGTTACATAGAGGCAAAATTAAAAAACGTAGTCAATCAGGATGAAAATGATTATGCCGTTCTGAATTATGAAGATGAAACTATAAGAAGATTTGCAGATAAAATAAAAGCAAAAAAAATATTTTTCAGCTCCGAAAGAATTCTTGATGAGGGAATATATTTAAAGGACGGAAAAATGATGTTCAAATACGATGGTTCGGATGAATTCATTATAAATGCGGAGGATATTTTCATACCGGGAAAGCACAACCTTGAAAATGCCATGGCAGCAACCGGTGCCTCTCTGGCACTGGGAATTAAAAGTGAGATTATAGCACATGTATTAAAGGAATTTAAGGGAGTTGAACACCGCCTGGAATATTGTGGTGAGTATGACGGGGTTAAGTTTTATAATGATTCTAAGGGAACGAATCCCGACGCTTCCATAAAGGCTGTCCAGGGAATTGAAAAACCCATAATATTAATAGCGGGCGGTTATGATAAAAAATCGCCATACGATGATTTTATCAAGGCTTTTGATGGAAAGGTCAAGGCCATGGTTCTTCTGGGGCAGACTGCGCAGGATATTGATGCATGTGCAAGGAAACACGGGTTTACAAATATATATCATGTGAAAAACATGGATGAGGCAGTAAAAAAGTGCTTTATGCTCAGTGAGAACGGTGATAATGTAGTTTTGTCTCCTGCGTGCGCCAGCTGGGGCATGTATCCTAACTATGAGGTTAGAGGAAGAGATTTCAAGGAGAGGGTAAATTATTATGGAGGAAACAGCAAGAAAATCCGGGAAA
>DNNV01000111.1 GCA_003497505.1 Clostridiales bacterium
TAATCACCACTGCGCCCTTTGGAAACGGACATAAAATGGTAGCGACAGCACTGAAAAACGCATTTATTAATAAGGGCTACAATAACGTCTTTGTTGTTGATTTATTTACGGAAGCACATCCAACCATTACCGAAACCATCAAGAGGGCGTACATTAAAAGCTACGAATTCGGAGAAGCTTATTCAATACTGTACTACGGCTCCGAAAAACTTACAGATAAAAGAGTAATTGAATTATACCGTAACTTCGGGTATAAAAAGTTAGACAAAATAGCGAGAGATTTCAAGCCGGATGTGATAATCAACACATTTCCAATACTTGCTTCGCTGAAAATCAAGAACAGCTCAGGAGAAAACATACCTGTTTTCAACATAGTTACAGACTTCTACGCGCACAAGCTGTGGTTGAGCGAGGAAATAGACAAATATTACATCGCTACGGAGGAGCTCCAGGAGGAGCTTAAAAAAATGAATATTCCCGTTGAAAAGACCGTTGTGTCTGGAATCCCCATCCGCGAAGCATTTGAAGAAGTTGAAAGCATATCAAAGCTTTACAAAAAGTTCAACTTCAAAAGAGACAAGAAAATTGTGCTTATAAATTCAGGCGCTTTCGGAGTCCTCAGAAATATAAAGGCTGTCTGCGCCGAGCTGTGCAAGGAGAAAACAATTCAGGTAGCCGTTGTATGCGGAAACAACCAGCTGCAGAAGGAAAAGCTTGAGGCAATGGGATTGAAAAACCTCAAGGTTTTCGGCTTTATAGAAAATATTGACGACCTGTACAAAATATCATGCTGCATGATTACCAAGTCCGGAGGAATAACACTGAGCGAGGCATTAGCTGTACAGCTGCCCCTCATAATAATAAAGCCAGTGCCGGGACAGGAGAAGGAGAATGCTCTTTATTTCGAGAGAAAAGGTGCCGCTATTATTGCAAACAACACCTACCAGATTATAGACAGCACATTAGAGCTTATAAACAACCCTCCGCTGCTCATTGCAATGAAGAAAAACATGAAGAAAATGTACAACAAATCCTCTTCCATGAAAATAGTTGAGGACGTTGTGGAAAGTATTGAAAAATAAATACCGCATATATAGTGTAGCCAATTTGAAAAAAATCGAAAGACCAAATTCAGCAAAATCTTTGCCGAATTTGGTCTTTACTTATTTCAACTTTGAATTAATCAAATTTCCTAAACGTTCAATTCCTATTCTGATTCTTTCGGGTGGGTTTGCGCCGAAGCTCAGGCGCATGCAGTTGCTGCCCTTGCCGTTGCCTTCAGTGAAGAAGCCCTCTCCGGCAACAAAGGCCACCTTGATTTCGGGATTTGATGTTGACTCCTTCAAAAGCTCGGACGTATTCAATCCTTCGGGCAGCTCGACCCAGGTGAACAGGCCTCCATCGGGGAATGTTCTCTTGATTCCCTTCGGAAAGTATTTATCTATACTTTCTATCATGGCATCTCTTCTCTCCCTGTGAACATCGCACAGCAGCTTGTGATGCTCAGGGTAGTAGCCCCTTATGAAAAACTCGGCGCAAATAACCTGAGGCAGCAGTGAAGTATGCGAATTGGTGGCTGATTTGGCATCACTCATCTTTGATATGATATCATCATTTGCATACACGTAGCCTATTCTGCTTCCCGGTGAGATTATTTTCGAAAAGCTGTTGGCGAGAACAGTGTGTCCTGTCTTATCAAATGCCTTGATGGGCATCAAATCCTCTCCGCTGTATCTTATATCTCTGTAAGGGTCATCCTCCAATATAATTACATTGTACTTGCTTCCGAGTTCGGCTATTTTTTTCCTTCTTTCCAGTGACAAAGTCCTTCCCGTAGGATTCTGGAATGTTGGTATCACATAAACCATCTTCGGATTATGCTGAATTATTTTTGCCTCAAGGTCGTCAACGCACATACCGTCTTCATCCATATGAACGGGAATGCAATTGGCTTCAAACATATTGAATGTTTCCAGAGAATGTACGAATGTAGGAGATTCCACAAGTATAACGTCACCGGGCTCTATGTAAAGCTGGCACATCAGGTACATTGCCTCCAGCCCTCCAGTAATTACGAGGATATTGTCAGCATCCGCATTCACTCCCTTCGGGGCAAGCAGGTCCTTAACTATAACCTCCCTTAAATCCCGCGCTCCAAGCACCGGTCCGTAGGAAAGTATCTCATAGCCTCTTCCCTCTGCAGTCATAACATCATTGACAATTTCCCTTATTTTATCAACAGGCAGACATTCCTTGGCAATCGCCCCTCCCCCGAAAGAAATCATCCCAGGATCATTCATGGTTCCGAATAGTCCCTTGATTATATTGGCCGATTCCTCCATTGTTTTCATTCGTCGTGCATATTCAGACATATAAATCCCCTCACTTTCATCTATTTGTTTAATTATATGTAAAAATAAATATATTTTCAATATATTTATAGACAAAGGCCAGAGAATTAAGGTTCTCTGGTCTTCTTCTTAGCTTTATATCCCAATTGCTCGTGCAGCACCTTGTAGAGACATTTCTTGAAATTTTCGTCCTGTTCCTTGGTTCTCTTGGATGGGCCCTTGGTTTTTATTCCCTGGTTTCTGACTCTTTCGCTAATATATCTTGATTGCAGAAGGCTATCCATGTTGTTTTTGTTTATGAAAAATCCTGAGGTGTGAATTATTGCCGTGGCCTTTGACAGCACAAGGCTGGCAAGTCCATAATCCTGTGTTATGAGAATATCTCCTTCCTTGAATATCTGGACTATTTTATAATCAACGGAATCTCTTCCCTGCTCCACCACAACAACCTGGTGGCTACTCTGAATGTAGTGATCCATATCCACAACGATTATTAGCTCCACCTGAAATTCTACTGCAGCATTTTCGCAGATTTCTCTCACCTTCTGAGGACATGCATCCCCGTCTATTATAATTCGCATGAAAAATCTCCTTTTTATTTAACTTATGATGTATTGCAGGTAAATGTTAAACAATCAGATAAATTTTACATTCTTTATTAATTGTTCATGCTTCTCAGATAACGGATGCCCATATCAGTGAGAGCCGTTCCCTGCCTGCCTCTTTTTTTAATCAGGTATCCCTGTCTTTCAAGCATCCCAAGCCTTGTTCTCACTTGAGCGCTGGTCATTTCACATCCCAATTCCGACAGCTTCATGGAAATCTTATCCCTGCCCGCAGAAATGTCACAGCTTTGCAGCTCTCCTATAGCCATAAGTATGAGCGCTGACTCATGATTTAGTATCTCCGGC
>DNNV01000210.1:0-1352 GCA_003497505.1 Clostridiales bacterium
GTCATTGATTTCTTCGGGGCTTGAATCATCGTTCAGCGGCAAGAAACCTTTATTTTTAAGCATGGCATTGAGAATTTTTTCTCCGTCCTTGTCTATCTGCAACTTCGGAGCATCCTTCAGGCTCAGGTCAAGTTTGCCGTCTTCCTTGATGTGGCTCACTCTTACTTCCACAACATCTCCAGAGTGCAGAGGCTTAAGAATTTCTCCCTCATGAATTAGTCCCAGATACTTTCCGTCCACGGCTACCATTGCTCCCAGACCGCGCTTAAGGCTGAACACGGTTCCCTTCACAACATCGTTGACCTTGTAAGGCGAATCTGTTCCAAGAACCTTGAACATATTCATAGTCGCACAAAGACGGTCGGATTTATCGATGTACAGTCCAACCATGTACTCACCGTTAAGCTTGATTTCACCAACCTGCTCCTTAAATGGAAGGAACAAATCTTTTTCAAGTCCCCAGCTTAAGAACGCGCCTATTCTTGTTATCTGCACCACCTTTAAAAATGCAATCTCGCCTATTACGATTCTCGGTCTCTTTGTGGTTGCAATCACTCTGTCATTTGAATCTCTGTAAACAAAAACCTTTATTTTGTCGCCTGTATTAGTATCCTCAGGCACCTGTTTCAAAGGAAGCAGTACCTTGTCTTCTCCCTTTACGTCCTCGGAACTTTTCAAGTATACTCCGAAATCAACCTTCTTTGCAACTTCCAGTTCCTGCATTTCTCCTAATTTTATCATATTATCTCCTCATAATACGTTCTTACTATCTTCTTACCTTTTTCCCAACAGTCTAAACATATTTTTTTTATAATTTTCAACTCCCGGCTGTGTAAAAGGGTCCACATTGTTAGTATAACCGCTTATACCGCATGTCATCATAAAAAAGTAAAAAAGCTTGCCGAGATAAAATTCGTTCATCTCAGGCACTCTGACGATTATGCCGGGAACTTCTCCCTCGCAGTGTGCCATAAACGTTCCTTCAAACGCATTTCTGTTAATAAAGCTCAGCTTTTTACCTGCTACATAATTCAGTCCGTCAAAATCGCTGTTGTCAAAGGGTACTTCAATATCTTCACAGCTGTTTTCTATAAGGACCGTTGTTTCAAAAATTATTTTCCTTCCCTCCTGGACAAACTGTCCCATGGAGTGAAGATCTGTTGTAAAGTTCAGGGAAACAGGCAAAATCCCCTTGCCTTCCTTGCCCTCACTTTCGCCGAAAAGCTGCTTCCACCACTCTGCAATTGACGTGCATGAGGGCTCGTAGCTAACAAGAATTTCAGCCTCCTTGCCTCTTCTGTTCAATATGTTCCTTGCGGCAGCATATTGACAGCATATATTTTCAAAGCTTC
>DNNV01000210.1:1546-3369 GCA_003497505.1 Clostridiales bacterium
ATATTTTTTTAGCTTCTCTCACTGTACATTCCCACGCCAGATTTAACACCCTCAATGAAATCATCGATATTGAGGCCTGCCGCTGCCATCGGCAGCAGTCCAACGGGGGTTATTACAGAATATCTTCCACCAATATCATCAGGTATCACAAATGTTTTGTAGCCTTTTAAATCTGATACAGTCTTCAATGCGCCGCTGCTTTTATCAGTTACCACAAAAATCCTGCTGCGTGCTTCATCACCATATCTATTTTCCATCAGCTCTCTTAATATGCGGAAGGAAATTGCCGTTTCCAGAGTTGTTCCTGACTTTGATATGACTATGATACAAATATCCTTGTTTTTTACAACCTCTGTAAGCCTATTAAGATACGCTCCGCTTATATTCTGTCCCGCATAATAAACCTCGGGGCTGCAAAGCTCATTGTGAAAATCCCCTCTTACCGCTTCGATTGCCGCCCTTGCCCCCAAGTATGAGCCGCCTATTCCAAGTATGATGAATGCCTCGCTGCTGCTTCTTATGTATTCCCCGGCTTTTTTCATTTCTTCATATTCAGACATGTCCATATTCTCAATAAAATCCAGCCAGCCTGTCATTTCACTGCTTATGCCTTTTCTGTCAAGCAAAATTTCATGAGCACTCATGATTTCCGGTTCAATATCCTTCATTTCATCCACGCTGATAGAGGAACCTTTTAAATCCAATGCAATATCACTCATAACTTACCCCCTAGAAAATTATAATATTTTATTCATATTATTTCCGCCATAAGTATGGCATAATCATCCTTGTGAATCTCACAGTATTCATTCAAAGAGGCTTTCAGGTTTTCAAGTATATTTCCGCCTTCTTTAATTATATCAATAAGGTTTTCAATACTGTACTGCCTGTTCGCATCATTTTTAGCTTCAGTTATTCCGTCAGTATACAGAAAAAGTCTGTCTTCCACACTCAGACTTAGTTTGTTAACATCATACTTCACATTGTCAAAAATATTGGCTATGGGATATCCTTTTGAGCTCAGCAGCTCAATTTTTCCGTCTTTTCTCATAATTATAGGTTCAGAGTTGTGGCCCGCATTCACATAGCTGAAATTCCGGGTTGTCTTATTATATACTCCCAAAAACAACGAGAAATATTTGTCATAATCCAAATTGAGAGAAAGAAACGTTTTGTGCAGTTCCTTCATAATGTTGTTTAAGTTCATGTTACCCTTGGATATTGTCCTCAGGGACTGCCTTACAAACACAGTCAAAAGAGATGCTGTCACACCATGTCCCACAACATCACATATATAAACCCCTGTATTTTCCTCATCAATTTTAAACACATCAAAAAAATCACCGCTGAGAGACTCTGAGGATTCATAAAGATAGTCAATGCTCAAGCCGTTGTACATACCTTTAGGCGGAAGCATACGCATCTGCATGTTTCTTGCAAATTTAATATCATCGCTCATTTTCTTATTTTTTTCTTCTATTTTTTCAGCTAAGTCTCTTTCCTTGGTTATATCCCTGAACACCTCTACGGAGCACACATTTCTACCGCTGTTTCCTTGAAGAGGTGACGAAATTACCATGAAAGTCCTGTCACCTATTTTGGACTCCTTTTTTAATATGGAGCCTTTTTCTATGGTCGTTTTGGAAATACAATAATCACAATTCTTATTTACACAAAAAACCTCATAGCATTTCCTGCCTACAATTTCGCCTAAATCTTCCCTCATTTTCTTGTTGGCATACAATACTGTATTGTTGTTATCCACCACTCTTACCCAGTCAATCATGCCGTCAACTATTCCAAGTTGAGACTCGTCCAGCTTT
>DNNV01000210.1:3452-7163 GCA_003497505.1 Clostridiales bacterium
AGACTCGTCCAGCTTTATTTTTTCCATATGCTCACTTCCTTAGGCCATATTTTTTTCCTTAGTATAATTCATCAACAGATTTCCGATTTTCTCCGAATTATGCCTGATATAATTATTCCTTATGTCCACGAAGTTGCTGCTTATCACCTTAATATTCATTTCCTCCAACCTTCTGACCTGATCCCCATCAATCATAACCTGCTTAGCACCCTTGAATTTGTAATTTTCAATCTGGCTTTCAGAAATAAGCTGATCATTGGCTATCACATAATCTATCATATATCTGCTGCTATGCTTTATGATTGCATTAACATGATCATATACATTGAAATTATCAGTTTCTCCGGGTTGTGTCATGAGATTGCATATATAGAATACCGTAGCTTTAGAATTGCATATAAGCTCTGGAATTCCGTTTACAAGCATGTTTGGAATTACGCTTGTATACAGGCTTCCAGGTCCGAGCACAATAATATCAGCCTCATTGATATCCCTTACAGTTTCCTCCATGGGCATGCATAATTCAGGAACAAGAGAAACTTTATCTATGCCGTATCCTGTAGTTCTAACATACTCAGGAATATCCTTCTCGCCCAGTATACAATCTCCGTTGTCAAGAAACGCCTGGAGCTGAGCATCCTGCAAAGTCATTGGTAGTACTTTGCCTGCAAGCCTGAATATGCTTCCTATTTCATTGAGAGCATGCTCGTAGCTGCCAAATATTTCATACATTGCAGCTATAAACAAATTTCCAAAGCTCTGTCCCTTTAAATATCCATCTTTGAAACGGTGCTGCATGAGCCTGACCATTGTTGGTTCAATATCAGCCAGCGCAATGATGCAGTTTCTCATATCTCCGGGAGGAAGCATGCCAAGGTCCTCCCTCAGTACTCCCGAGCCCCCGCCGTTATCCGCAACCGTTACAATTGCCGAAATATCTCTGGTATAATTCTTAAGGCCTCTCAGGAGAATGGACAATCCTGTTCCTCCTCCGAAAACCACTATTTTCATGACTACCTCACTTTATTTTTCCACGTCCCTGTGGTTAAGCATCACTCTGTATTTTTCTTCCGATAAAATTTCAGCTATGCAGTTTGTAATAGCTACAGACCTGTGCTTCCCTCCGGTACATCCTATTGCAATAACCAAGTTTGATTTTCCTTCCTTGATGTAATGAGGAAGAAGAAAAATCAGCATATCCTTGAGCTTGTTAATAAACATTTCCGTGGTTTCAAAGCTCATTACATATTCCCGCACATTTTCGTCATTACCTGTGAAATTTTTCAATGATTCAATATAAAACGGATTCGGTAAAAACCTTACATCAAAAACCAGGTCCGCATCCTGAGGCAGGCCATATTTAAAGCCGAAGGACATCACCGTTATATTTATATTGTACGTAACATTGCCCTGCACAAATATATCCAGAATCTCTTCCTTAAACCTACCCAATTTCATACTTGTCGTATCGATAATGTAATCCGACTTTTCCTTGACTTCATTAAGGCGCAGCCTTTCATTGCGTATGCCGTCAACTATAGTACCAGTGGCACTGAGAGGATGGGGGCGCCTTTGCTCTTTGTATCGCTTGACCAGTTCATCGTCCGACGCATCAAGAAACAGTATGTGATACTGTATTCCCATGTTCTTCAGATCACTGAGGCTGTTGAACAAATCCTTGAAAAAAATCCCGCCTCGTATGTCCGCAACAACCGCAACCTTGTTCACCTCTTCAGACGAACCCTTGCACAGCTCCGCGAAATTAGGAAGGAGAGCCGGAGGCATGTTGTCCATGCAGTAATAATTAATGTCTTCCAAAATTTTAATCGCCTGGCTTTTTCCTGCTCCGGACATTCCTGTTATAATAATAAACTCCATATTCTCCTCCTCTTGTTATTTTAAATTTATTATGCGTCTTAAATCCAGTCCCGCATCTGTAGCAGCCTTCAGACCTCTGGCAAAGCTGCCAATATTGTCCTTTATGTGTGAATCGCTGTTAATTGCAAATTTCACGTTATATTTTGCGGCAATCCTGATTTCCTCAGCGTTCAGATGGCTGTGACTGTTGTTTATCTCAAGAATCGTACCTGTTTTTTCAGCCGTCCTTGCAATCAAATCTATGTTGACAGGTATTTTATCACCGGGATGAGTCAATATATTTATTTTATATTTATTCAATGCATTGACCACAGCCTGTGTGTTCTTTTCCTTCATTTTTTCAAAAACAGCAGCATTCTTCCGGCCTATTCTGTTCATGGCCGCGAAATTCCACGCATCCCCCACCGACGAGAACAGCGCTCCCACGTGATAGCCACAAAGTATTATGTCACAATACCTCATAACCTCATCACATATATCAGTGGTTCCTTTATAATCAAGTATATTTGCTTCAACACCCAGAAGTATACTTATCTCAGGGTATTTCTCTCTCATTTCAAGCACTTTGTCTTTTGCTTCTTTAATTTCGTTCCGCCGTATGCCATATAGGTAATGTGCCGGCCCATGGTCGGTCACTGCAATTTCCTCAAGCCCCATTTCCACAGCCTTCTGAACAATTTCTTCAATTGTAGACTTGCCGTGATTGCGCCTGGAATACGTGGAATGTATATGGTAATCAGCCACCAACCTCATAATAACACCCCGTTACAATTTCACTCCTACCATTTTCACTTCTGGTTCCAGAGTTATTCCGAATTTATCCTTAACAGTTCCCGTTACAATTCTCATTAATTCCAGAACATCCTCACAGCAGGCATTATCACAGTTTACTATGAATCCGCTGTGTTTGTCTGAAACCATAGCACCCTTATATCTCAGACCTTTTAATCCAGCATCCTCAATCAGCTTGGAAGCATATCCGTTTTCCGGTCTCTTAAATGTACTTCCTGCACTTGGGAGATTAAGAGGCTGTTTTGATGTCCTCTTTTCATTGAGTTCCTTAATTTTAGCTGCTATTTCATCCTTATCACCATAAGGAAGTTCCAGCTCAGTCTCAATTACAATAAGTTCAGAATCCGTGATTCTCGTATGTCTGTATGCAAAGTCCATTTCCTCATTTGAAAATTCATGTATATTGCCTTCATAATCCATACATTTCACTTTTTTCACAACCTGCTTGATTTCACCGCCATAGGCTCCTGCGTTCATATATACGGCACCGCCTAAATATCCCGGAATTCCGCTTGCAAATTCAAATCCCGCAAGTCCTTCCCTTGCAAGATATTTCGCAAGAACAGACAAAAGAGTCCCCGCTCCTGCAGTAACTTTATTTTCATTTCTGTAAAAGTAGTCAAACTTATCGCCGACCTTTACTATTGCACCTCTGAATCCTTCGTCAGAAATAAGCAGGTTTGTTCCGTTTCCTATAACAAAACAATCTGTGCCGTGCTTCTTTATAATCTTCAGAACTGTTTTAAGGTCTTCTGTATCTTCAGGCTCCACAAGTACGTCTGCAGGGCCTCCTATTTTAAAATACGTGTGATTTTTCAAAGGTTCATTTCTGAGTATCCTTCCTCTCACAGAAGAAGTCATATCCTCATAAAGATTATTAATTTTTGCTTGATATTCCATTACTTCACCCCTTACAAACCATCTATCTACATTGTAGCATTACTTTGGTGTTTTTAAAAGATATATTTTTTATTGCATCCTGGATTCCTTGAATTAACGCATATTTCACCGTCCTTCTCACTTAAATGCATTGACATCATC
>DNNV01000319.1:0-1326 GCA_003497505.1 Clostridiales bacterium
AGAATGTATGTGCAAATCATAGAAATATTTCATTTTACGCCTAAGTCATACAGCCTGCATGCAACCTCATATGCGCTTTCAGCTGTTTTAAAGATAGGGATGTCAAGCTCCTTAGCCTTATTTACCGTATCATTATCAACTTCCATATCTTCTGCTACGATGATGCATGAAAGATCCAGAAGTTCGGCAACGGCGACTATGTTGATATGGGTTTGAATGGTTACCCAGACATAGTCCTGTTTCGCCTTTGACATTACGATACTCAACAAATCTCCTATATATACCCCCTCAATATTAATTTCCTTGGTTGAATCCACTAAAAGGCTCAAATTTAATTGCTCGGCAAATCTCAAAATATTCATATGTCCTCCTGTATTTTTCCGTTGGCCCTCAATACTACGCAGCCATACAGCGTTGACTCATTGTTATATACATCCTCGGCATGTGCATAGCATGTTGGTGCGCCGCAGGAACCACAATCAAGACCCGGAAGCATCTCATTTATTTCTTTTATTTTTTCTCTTTTTATAATTGCTTCCTTCATATTAATTTTGCTTGAACTTTCCTCTGATTTCAGTGCAAATTTGAATAGCCCTTCATTATACATTTCATCAAATCTTTCAATGTCATCAATCAGGCATTCATCCTTCACGTTATTTAATATATAGTTAATGTTGCTATGAGCTATAAATGGGTTTGCAACATTGAATGTTCCCCCTACACAGCCCTGCACACACGCAAGGGCTTCAACGTAATCAACATTGCTTAAATTGCCGTTTTCAATTTCATCAAGTATTTGTATAATATTTTCCATGCCGTTTACGGCAATATAATTTGTCAGACCCGCAGCCTCTGACTGACCTCCAGTAACAGCCCACCTTGTTCCCTTAAGTGAAGGAGACGAACACAGCCCGTAATCATCTTTCACAAGCTCCCTGTACAAATCACCGTAAATTGTGTTAATGGGAATAACCCAATCTACGTAAGGCATGTAATCTCCCACAGGGTCAGTGACTGCCAGCAGCTTTGCAGGACACGGAGAAAGGTAGAAAACTCCTATTTCCTCATCCTTGAGATTGTATTTCTTTTTGGCCTTTTCTCTTGCCAGCATAGCTCCTATAACCATGGGCTCCTTCAATAAAACAAGATGGTTCATCAAGGAAGGGTATCTATTTTTAATCAGCCTTACAGCCGCAGGACAATTTGTTGATATAAAAGGCCGTATATGCTTTTCCTCTTCAATTTTTCTCCTTATGGCCATAGAAACCATTTCGGCAGCCCAGCTGGCATCATATACATAATCAAATCCCAGCTTCAGTATAGCAA
>DNNV01000319.1:1368-3395 GCA_003497505.1 Clostridiales bacterium
TCTGTACTTTGCATATATCCGTTCCTTTCGGAAATTGCCCGTACAAAGGCGTTGATGCCACTGCTATTTTATATTTATAAGATGAATAATGCATCTCCTCGTACCATTCAATGGATTCGGGTGTATATGCATTGTAAGGGCACACCTTTATACATTCACCGCAGTGTATACACTTATCACTGTTTATGAAAGCTTTACCGTCTATTAAGCGTATAGCCTGTGTAGGACATCTTTTCATGCAGTTAGTACATCCCTTGCATTTATCTTTATCCAACATAATAGAAAAATTCATGTATACCTCCCTACAATAAAACTGTAACCTTAATAAGCGTACCATTGCTGTCAGACGATATTTCAAAATCATCTGAATACCTTTTCATATTAGGAAGCCCCATACCTGCACCAAATCCAAATTCTCTGATACTCTCCGGAGCCGTTGAATATCCTTCCGTCAATGCAAGTTCAACATTTTCGATTCCGGGTCCATTATCCTCAGAAACTATTACTATTTTATCTTCGTACAAATCGCAGTGCAGCTGACCTCCGCAAGAATGTATCACTATATTTATTTCTGCCTCATAGGAAATTATAGCAATTTTTCTTATTACGTTTGCTTCAATCCCCATTGATTTCAGCAAGTTTTTAATTGTACTGGAACCCTTGCCCCCCATTATGAAATCATTTGCCGCTACATCAAAGCTGTATCTTTTCAAAAGACCTTCATTCATTAGATTCTATTCCCTTCATACCGTTTAGCACCAGTAAGCCGCATGTTTTAAACATTGTATAATTCGTTGCCAGCACGGTAACAGAATTTTCTGATGCTAAATCCAGCAGATCCTTGCCTGGTCTCTTGCCCCTTACAAACAATACTGTAGACATATCCATCATCTCTGCGGTCCTGATTACCTGCATATTGTTTAATCCTGTTACAAGGAGTGATTCATTGTTGGCATATGCCAGAACATCACTCATTAAATCACTTGCAAATCCATAAACAATATCTGTGTCCTCATTGCTGAAATCCGTCAGTATTTCAGCATTTAAAATTCCTGCAATTTCTTCGATTTTCATAATATCCCCCAATCAGATAATTATGGTTTCAACAATTGTGGCCCTGCCACCTACATAAACATCAAGAACACTGTTTTTTTCAACAATCTTTACATTAATCAGACTTGTTTCGTTCATTGACTCACCCTGAATGATTTCCATATGGTCTGAAATGAGTTTTTTGGTATACAGCAATCCGCATAAAGCACCGTTGGAAGTTCCCGTAGCACATTCCTCATCAATTCCTACTTTAGGAGCAAAATTCCTGGCATATATTGTACCGTTGTCAACGGTATAAACATGATATCCCACAACGTCCTTTTCAACAGAAACCTCTCTGATTTCATCGAGATTTACGTTCAAACCGTTCAGTATGCTTCTGGATTTCACTGGCACCATTATATCCTTCAACCCCGTGGATACTATTGCCGGATAAATTTCAACTCCATCAAGCCCTATATTTCCTTCCTCCGTATTCAGTGAAGAAGCAATTTTTTGCACATCCTCGCCCTTCAGGTCACCGAAAAACGTAGGGCTTTGCTGCTGCATCAGCACGTATTCTACATTCTCACCAAATACAACTTCAATTCCTAATTCGCCTGCATTTGTTTTCTGACATACTTTTTTTGTTTCATTTTTACCTTTAATTACACCTGTGAGCCCTAAATAATAAAATGCAGCAATGGTGGCATGGCCGCATAAGTCCACTTCACAAACAGGTGTAAAAAAGCTTACATCAAAATTCCCCTCGTCCTTTTGCAATATAAATGCCGTCTCGGACAACCCTATTTTGGCGGCTATATTTTGCTTCTCCTGTTCTGTTATTTCTTTGTCAAGCAAAATTACTCCGGCACCATTTCCGCCTTGGTTCTCGTAGGTAAAAGATTTCAAGATTGCGCCCTGCATACTGCACCTCGTTTAATTATATTAATATTATTATAATTCATATAGGAAAATATTACAAGAATAAATAA
>DNNV01000389.1:0-3873 GCA_003497505.1 Clostridiales bacterium
AATATGGAGGCAGTTGATGAAAGGGCATGATGCTCTTAAATTCAATACAGGGAAAATTGCCGAGGGACGGGAAGCAGACCTGCTCATATGGAATTTAGATGCTGTAAATACATTTCCTGTTTATGATCCGCTGACATCCATAATTTACAGTTCTGATGCAAGCAACATCAGATATACCATGGTTCAGGGGGAGTTCTTAAAATATGACGGAATATTGAAGGCTGATATTAGGTCAATAATAAGCAAGGCAGGGGAAATACAAAAAGAAATACTTGAAAGAGGAAAAGGAAAAAGCAAGGTAAGCTATTAAAAGATTAAAATGAGGTGTAGTGGGTATGTATTTTGTATGATAATCGGAGGAGGTTTTTATGCGAACAATCATCATAGGAGCTGTTGCTGCGGGAACATCTGCCGCAACGGAAATAAGAAGAAACGATAAGCTGGCGGAAATAGTTATTTATGAGCGTGATAAATATATTTCATACGCAGGCTGCGGAATGCCGTACTATATAGGAAAAGAATTTGATGATTTCAATGAACTGGTGCCAAGAGATCCGAATTTTTTCAAGACTAAAAGCAATATTGATGTTTTTACGGAACACGAAGTGCTGGCAATAGACCCCAATGAAAAAACAGTAAGTATAAAGAATCTTGCGACAGGTGAAATATTTCAGGACAAATATGACAGCCTTGTCATTGCCACGGGAGCCATGGCGGGAATTCCCGATATTGAGGGTGCCCACAGAAAAAATGTATTTATCTTGAGAAATATCAATCATATGAACGAAATAAATACATTTATAGAAAATGAATCCCCCAAAAAGGCGGCGATAATCGGAACCGGATTTATAGGGCTTGAAATGTGCGAAATTTTCAGGAAGATTGGCATGGATGTGTCACTGATTGCAAGGTCCTCTGTTTCCAAGGGAATTGACAGGGATATGTCTGCATTCATTGAAGAGCACCTGAGAGAAAATGGAGTTATTGTTTATACTGATACAGCTACAAAAGAAATAACAGACAAGGGCGTAGTCGTAGGAGACGGAAGCCTGGTCGAAGCTGATATTGTGTTGCTGGCAACCGGAATCAAGCCCAATGTAGAGCTTGCTAAAAGCATAGGTGTCGAGCTGGGAAAAACAGGAGCCATAAAAACCGATAAGCATATGAGGACGAATATCCCAGATATCTACAGCTGCGGGGATTGCATAGAGGTTTATAACAGCGTTACGGGAATGCCCATGTACAAACCTTTAGGTTCCACTGCCAATAAAACAGGAACGATAGCAGGCAGCAACATATCAGGAAAGACGGAAGAATTCAGAGGAGTGCTTGGTACGGGTATTTACAGGATATTTGACATGACGGTGGGACAGACAGGATTGTCAGTGGAAGAGGCTGTGAAGCAGGGGTTTGAAGTTGTTGCGGTAATCGATAAAAAGGTGAACAAACCCGAATACATGGGCGGAAGACCTATAATAATCAAGATTGTGGCTGATAAGAAAACAGGGAAAATGCTAGGTGCGCAGGTAATAGGATATGAGGGAGTGGATAAAAGGCTAGATGTGCTTGTTACGGCAATAACATTCGGAGCAAGGCCGGGTGATATGGTTCATCTTGACTTGGCATACACGCCGCCATACTCAATTCCCAGAGATCCGGTATACTATGCAGGAGCTAAACTGCAGATTGAATTGGATAAATAAGTATTTGAAAAGCCACGTGATTTTAATTACGTGGCTTTCTGTATGCCCTAACCCCATTTTTTCGACCTACAGGGAGAAAAAATGGCGGTAGGTCAACCACAACAAGCTCCCAAAGCGAAAAAAGATGTTTGAGATAAGTAAGACGCAACGAGCTCCCAAAGTATGCGACCATAGGGAGCAAATACTTTGGTAAGCGAGACTGTGATGCCTGTTATTCTTTTTATAATCTTTTCCTGAGACTCTGTCCCACATATACTGCAATTACTGCCTTTAACGCATCACCGGGAATGAACATAAACATACCCATGTTTAAAACCTGCATTATGTTGAGGTTTTTAGAAAGCATAATATTTAAGATGCCGTACATGTAGGGTAGACCCACGGCATACAGTACAGCGGTACCGGCAATAACAGCAAGTGAAATGTTTCCCGCAGTATTTTCTCTTTCAGCAATTTTTCCGACACAGTATGCCATTGCTATGTAGCCAATTAGGAATCCGGCGCTTGGCTTAAGCATATGCTGAAAACCGCCTGAAAACCCCGAAAATATGGGAAGGCCGGAAAGTCCAAGCAAAACATATGCGACCTGTGAATATACAGCCTTTCTTGGGCCTAAAACAATTCCCGCAAGCAATACAAAAAATGACTGCAGGGTAATGGGCACAGGGCCAACAGGAATTGTTATAAATGCTCCTATGGCGGTCAAAGCGGCAAACATGCCTATCTGGGTAATGTCTTTAGTGGTTAATTTTGTTGTTGTCATAATTTTCTCCCATTAGTTTTTTCTTAATGTTATTTCTCCCGAATGCAGAACTTCCTTGCTCCCGTCTACATGAAAGACAACCAGTCCTCCGTATTCATCTATATCCTGTGCATACCCTTCAGACCATTGACCGTTTCTGTAGTATCTTACATTTTCTCCTAAAATCATGGAGCGTTCCCTGTAAATGCTCAGGAAAGATCTGTCCGCAAGGTTTTCGCACACAGACAGCACATTGTTGATTATTTCTGCGGCAATACGGTTGCGTATGAAGCTGTCATCGCCGGTATCAAATACCGAGCCTGCTGTTTCTCTGAGTTCCGTTGGAAATAGTTCGGTTTTCACATTCAATCCTATCCCTACAACCACGCTGCTGACAGTCCCGCTTTCCATGTCTGTTACAGCCTCGGTAAGGATTCCGCACACTTTTTTGTTGTTGATATATATGTCATTGACCCACTTTATTTCAGGGGTGAGGTCGGTAAATGAATCAACGGCAAGACACACTGCAACTGCCGCTGCAGTGGTGATTAGAACGGAGTCCGATACATTCAGCTGAGGCTTAAGTATGATGCTCATATAAATACCTGATTCTGAGGGAGAATAAAAATTCCTGCCCATTCTTCCTCTGCCTGATGTCTGCTCTTCTGATAATATAACTGTGCCATGGTCTGCATTTTTCATTGCCAGAACCTTTGCCTCCGTATTGGTGGAGCCTATGGTTTTGTAAACTGAAATAGGAATATTACTGTATTTTTCTTTTAAGAACGGACGTATCCCTTCCGATGACAATACATCTGATTGAGTAGACAATGAATATCCTTTGTTTGATACTCCGTCAATCATGTATCCTTCATCCTTTAGGGAATTTATTGCCTTCCACACGGCTGTTCTGGAAACCCCAAGCCTTTCTGCCAGCTCCTGACCGGATATTCTTTCTCCTCTGCACTGCTCCAATATATGTATAACTTCATTTTTAACTGACATGTCTTCACCTCTGTTTTGTATTATATATATGAAGCGGCATATTGTCAACTGAAAAATAAAAAATGGTTAACAATGCTTTCGAGGAACATTTTGACGTAATAATCGTCATATTAATTATTACTTTCTTATGGAAAATTAAGTAATGTTGTGAGATAATAATAATGAGGTGAAGAGACATGAAAAAATTAGCTTATATTTTAATTGCAGCAATCATTTTAACGTCTTTATATGCAATACCCGTATTTGCAGAACAGGGTAAGACGGAACACACACGGGAATTTAAAGTCATAGGATATTATTCCGGAGATTTATTCGATGAACCCGTTGAAAATCTTCAGACAGATAAATTAACACACGTGATTTATGCTTTTTTGATTCCGAAAAGCGACGGAACGCTTGTAGAGCTCAGTAAGCCGGAGCAGC
>DNNV01000389.1:3965-4518 GCA_003497505.1 Clostridiales bacterium
AGCAGCTAAGGAGCATTGTGGAGCAGTCTAAAAGGGACGGTGCCAAGGTGTTTGTAGCCGTTGGAGGATGGTCATATGAAGGAAAGCCTCTGCAGCCCGTATTTGAGCAGGTTGCGGCATCTGATGACACAAGAAAGCTTCTCATAGAGAATATCTGCGCATTTGCGGAGGAATATAATCTCGACGGCGTTGAGCTTGACTGGGAGCATCCAAATAAAAACACCATCGCTGATTATGAAAAGTTGGCGGTGGAACTAAGTGCTGCTTTGAAGCTCATGGGTAAGGAAACAACGGCAGCCCTCAACGGTGCCTGGTCAAGTACGGCAGGGCCCGAACCGTCTATGGTTCTTACGGACGAATGCCTGAAAAGCTTCAGCTTTATAAATGTAATGGCATATGATACAAACAATACAGACCACAGCCCTATATGGTTTTCAGGAACTTCCATAGATTATTGGCTTAATAGAGGTGTTCCGGCAGAAGATATTGTTATTGGAATGCCTTTGTATGCAAGACCAAGCTGGAAGCAATTCAGACATCTGGTAGCGGAAAA
>DNNV01000246.1 GCA_003497505.1 Clostridiales bacterium
TGGCTCTTCTTTCAGCTTTGGTTCTTCCTTCAGCTTTGGCTCTTCTTTCAGCTTTGGCTCTTCTTTCAGCTTTGGCTCTACTTTTAGCTTTAGTTCTTCCTTCAGTTTTGGTTCTTCTTTTTTTGATACTACCTTAATGAAAGATTTAATATTAGGATATTGATTAAAAGATACTTCTATTGTAGTAGTACCACTAGATTTTGCAGTAATTGTTACTGGTATTGTAGTATCAGTTATCCAATCTCCCCACTCACAATCAACAATTGAAAAATCTTTAACATTTAAATGTAAACTATAATATCCTTCAGGAGGATTTTTCAGAGTAACAATTAGAGTAGCTGTATCATCTAATGTTATGTTAGGTCTAGAAAAACTTATAGATGGCTCATTTACATCAGAATCTAATTTAAGGGTGTTGTATATAGCAATTGCTACATCACCTCTTGTTACATTACTATTATAATCTTGAATGCTTAAATTTTTATCAATCCCAAGAAATTTTGATAATGCAATATAATTTTCTGGCCACGGAATATTGACATCAACATTTGACTCTTTGCCAATAGCTCTGATAAGCATTGTAAACATTTCAGCATATGTAATTTTGTTATCAGGTAAAAATGTCCCATCCGAATATCCTTTTACAATACCTTTTTTGCTAACCATATTAATATAAGGTTCCGCCCAATGTTTTTCGATGTCCGTGAAATTTAATCCTTTTATGTGATAGTCATTTAATTTATATGCATCTGCAACAAGTTTTGAAAACTCTCCTCTTCTCACTTCAATATTAGGACGATAAGTTCCATCAGAATATCCTGATATAACTTCTTTCTCGACTAAATAGTTAACTGCTTCTTCAAATTCACTTCCTACGATATCTGGAAACGTTAATGCTAATGCAGTGTTCGGAAATATCATTATAAGCAGCAGTAAAATTAATAAAAATACTATTTTTTTCATTTAATATTCCTCCAATCGCTTTCTTCTTCAATTTCTTAATTAAAATATGGTATTACTTATTTAGAAAAATTCCAGAATTTTTTTACTTTGATGCTACTCCCAACAATAAGCTATTCAGTCTCGAATACCTATATACCACTCCCCACTCCTATTAGCTTTATATTTCCATATTTTCTTATTATCACCAGCAGTATATCATTTCTTACAGATATAAGCAATAAAAATTCCGCCTGAAAGAACCAACAACGAAAAAAAATAAAGAGCAATAACAATAGCATTATTGACCATAGACACCAAGCAAATTACCGTCTTTATCATAATCAAGATTAATCCACATTATTGGCATCGACTCATCGCTGAAAATGGCAGACATGGTTCCTGCTGGAATTGCAGCCAACAAAGTTGTTGCAAAGTGTACGGCTGGTCCTATGACTTATGGTAAAGACACTGATGCTTTTTATCATTTGTATAAAACAGCTGATGGTCAACTTTGGTTTACAAACACAAAAATTTCTGGAGCATCTGAATATCCAGGTATCCCAAAAGATGGTGAGAGATATGCATCTTTCTGCATAAAAACTAATGGCAGCGTAACAATCCGTTGGTTCTATACCTCAGCTGATCTTAGTGCCGCACTACCTTATTGCAAGGCTATTATTGCTGCACCCCATCCTCTTGTATATGACAGTAAGTCTGTATTTGAAAACATTGTATACAGCACAGATTATGGAAATAAGAGAATTGCAGATTGGAGCGATTTAAATAATTCAGCTAATCACTATCATGACAAAATTTTTGGACTCAAGTAAGTACAAGTACAATAGAACATTCTTGGGGCATAAATCTGATGGATCGTTTTTCTTTGTTTGCTGTGACTCTACCACAATGGATTTGCGCGTCGGTGCAAAACTCATGTGTGACCTTGAGTGTGACTTCGCTGTTAATGAAGATGGCGCCTCTGCTACACAAATGCGTGTAGCAGAAGGATATTCCGGCACGTATACTGCAGGTAAAATGACTGCAGGCGGTACTGATTACTATGGTACTTGCTGTTGTGCATATAACGTCTAATTGAAATTGTAAGATAAGCAGGCAGCTAATAGCTGCCTGCTTCCTTCAATCCATGGAAAATATACTGAAACGTGCCACCTTGCCATCCTGCATCCATATTTTAATACGGCCGTCTGTAAAATATCCATCAGTAAACCATTTTTCAGTTATGCCATAGAGACGTAAAACCATTTCAGCGCTGTCTCCTACCCGCAAACCCTTAAGCGTACAGTATTTATCAGATATAAGTGTGATCATATGAATTTCTTCTTTTACACCTTCATGCTTAATATACCGCTGTTCTCCTGTGCGTATGACAAGCTCCACATCTCCGTCTGAAAATGTATCTTCTATTAACGCTCCGCTGTCAATTTCTTCCCTCCCTATGAATTTAAAGCGTTCACGAATACTCTTGTCCAGCAATGAAAAGTCGGTGTCGCACTTGAATCCGGCAAGATAATCTCCACTGTCGAAACTGCTGATTAAAGTGACGGAAGACTGCACATCATAAAATACTTTGCCCAATCCAAGGCGCTCAAAATATGTTGCCGGCACAAAGATACTTCCATTCATGAAAATGGGAACATAATTATCTACTTTGCTTCCCTTATAAAGATAAGGGTCCAATGGATTTTCTTCTGAAGCATTATTCAGAACGCGGCTGTTGCCAACCCATATTTGTGAGAATTTAGCATCAGGTCTATCGCCGGGAGGAAAAGCTATAAGAACACTTTTGTCTGCTTCGTTGTATCGTACTATTCCTCCACATAATTCCACCGTTTCTCGTAATGGCACATATGCAATGTCATTTGATATAAACGGTACATTTTTAAATGTATGTATGCCGTCCTGCATAAAGACTTCTCCGTCACCGGCTTTCATACTGATAAAATATCCCGTTGGCTGCGCTCCATCAACACTGCAGGGTGTCGTATCTGATGACACTGCATTTGCCAATGTTGTAATCTCGAATGCTGAAACTGTGATCAAAATCACTAAGACAAAAATAATCCCTTTTCTTTTCATTGAGTTGTCTCCCTTATATTTTAAATCATCAATTGAACATTTCGAGTCTTCAAAGTAATCAAACTTTATGCCTTATACTCTTTAATAACACTAAACTGTTAAGCTATACATAAACAAAAATTGGTTTCAAATATAGAGTTCCATATGATAAGCCTATATGGTCTCTTCATTATACCCTTCAATGTTTTTTACAAAACCTCATCCTTTAATCGTCTGTATATTTCATCTCCACTAAAAGGTCTGCCGTCAAATTTCAAAATTTTAAAATTTGACTCATATGGCGTTTCCTCTTTTATAATGCTGTTTAGCTGGCCTGTAACATTTTGTTCTATATCTATTATATTCTTTGCGGTTTTACCCAAATTTAGAAGCTTTTTCTTTGGAAATGGCCATATGTCACCAAATACTAAAGCTCCAATTGAGAATCCTTCTGCATTTAATCTATATACTGCTTCTTTTACCGCACCGTAGGTTGAACCCCAGCATACTACCAGGTTTTCAGGATCAACCTCTCCTATAAGCCATGGCTCTTCTACATCTTCCTTTAATCCTTCAAATTTTCTCATTCTCTTAAGTACCATTTCAG
>DNNV01000078.1 GCA_003497505.1 Clostridiales bacterium
TACGGGAGCCTGAGGATTCAAATCCCTGAACGCTATTATATTTTCAGTTTCATATACGCAATCTGACGGAATTTCTTTATTTGCTATTTTACAAAAAATGCAGCTCATTCTTTTCACCTCACTCCTGTATCATTCTATTCACATACCAGATAATCGTTCGTAACATTTTTTATGTTAGCGCAAACTACCTGGTTTTTAATATTAATATCACTTTTTAACAAAACTTTCAAGTAATTTGTTGTATAACCTTCAAAAATATTTTCGGAATCCTGCGTTTCAACCAATACTGACAGGGTTTTTCCGACAAATTTCTCCATAAATTCATTTGCGACTGAATTTCCCAAATCAATTAACTGCTTGCTTCTCTGAGATTTTATGGATTCATCCACCTGATTATCCATTTCTGCAGCCTTGGTTCCTTCTCTCACAGAATATTTAAACACATGTATCCTCGAAAATTTAATCTCTTTTACAAATTTAAGGGTTTCGTTGAATTCTTTTTCGTCCTCACCGGGAAAGCCAACAATTATGTCTGTTGTAATCCCTGCATCCGGCATGTACTTCCTGATTATCTCAACATTGCTTTTATATTCTTCACTGGTGTACTTCCTGTTCATTCGCTTTAAGACGCTGTCACTTCCGCTTTGCAGAGAAAGATGGAAGTGGTCGCAGGTTTTTTTCAGACTGCTGTATCTTGAAATGAAGTCTTCGGTAATCAGCTTGGGCTCTAATGAACCCAGGCGCACTCTTTCAATGCCGTCAATTGTGTCAATATCCTCTATGAGCCTTATGAGAGCATCTTTTTCCTGAACGTCCCTGCCATAGGATGAAATGTGAATTCCGTTGAGAACTACTTCCTTGTAGCCGTTTGCTGCAATTCTTCTCACTTCATCAACTATGTCCTCATGCTTTCTGCTTCTTATGGGACCTCTAACATATGGTATTATGCAGTATGAGCAGAACTGGCTGCATCCATCCTGTATCTTAATGTTCGCTCTTGTTTTATCATGAACGGTGCTGATTTTAAGCTCCTCAAAATCCTCTTTGGAGTAAAAGTCCTCCACACCTTCATAATATGGCTCCAAACGGCTCAATTTCTCATTTAAGAGCCTTCCGATGCTTGCCTTGTGCTTTGTACCTATTATTATATCCGCCTGTGTTTCGCTGCTTATTTTCTCTCTGTTAAGCTGAACGCTGCATCCCACTGCAACAACAATGGCGTTTGGATTTATTCTCTTTGCTTTATTGATGAACTGTCTTGATTTTCTTTCGCTTTCCTTTGTTACAGCGCACGTATTTATTATATATATATCACTTTCCTCTCCCGAGGGAAGAACACTGAATCCTTCTGATTCCAGCAGTTCTGTCATTGCTTCTGTTTCAAACTGATTTACCTTGCATCCCAAAGTGGTAAATGATACTGTATATTTATCCTTGCGGTTTGTTTCTGAATGGTTCGTTTGATTCATTTGATTTATTAATTCTCCTGCCTGTTACAAATTTTATTGAAATAATATCATAAAAAATTATATTTATCAAGCATCAAGTCCGAAATGCATCTTCAATAAAATTAATTGTACCACTATCAGCAATAATTTCGATTACATCAAACTGGCAAAACATATCATCTTGTTTTTTAAGTAAAAAATAGCACTTTGCGGCGCTGATGATTTTCCTTTGCTTTGAAGTGGTGACAAATTCCCGCGGATACCCGTAGGATACATTTTTTCGTCCCTTAACCTCTACAAAATGAATTCTGCCGTCCTTTAAAGCAATGATATCTATCTCACCAAATCTGCATATGAAATTTTTATCTATGATGTCATATCCCATATCAAGCAGGTACTTTTCGGCAATTCGTTCATATTGAGAACCCTTGTTGTCGCTCATCATCTCTTCAGAGAGCCCAGTATTCCTCTTATGAGAGACCTGCCTATTTCTCTTCCTATAGTATTCATTGCAGAGTTTGCCACTCTTTCTACAGGAGTTGTCCTTGAAGCCTTTTTGTTTCTGAGCTTTTCAAGCTCCTTCTGTTCTTTTTCGCGCCTCTTTGCTTCTTCGAACATTACTTTTTCTCTTTCAGCATCCTTCTGAGCATTTATCTTTTGTTCATTCAGTACTTCGAAAGCTGATTCACGGTCTTCTGTCCTGTTGTACTTATAGTACAGCAAGGAGCCTTCGATAATTTGTCTTCTTAAAGTATCATCAACGGTTCCAAATTTGCTCTGAGGAGGAAGGATAAATGCACGTTCCACCACTGTTGGGCTTCCCTTTTCATCAAGGCAGGATATGAGGGCTTCCCCTGTTGCAAGCTCTGTTATGGCCTCCACCGTATTGAAGGAAGGATTTTGCCTGAATGTTTCCGCTGCTGCCGAAACCTTTTTCTTATCCGCAGGCGTAAATGCCCTCAATGCGTGCTGTATTCTGTTTCCAAGCTGTCCCAGTATGTCTGCCGGGATATCCGCGGGGCTTTGGGTAACAAAGTAAACACCAACACCCTTGGAACGGATAAGTCTGACAACCTGCTCTATTTTATTCAGCAATACCTTCGATGCATCATCAAACAGAAGGTGTGCTTCATCAAAGAAAAATACCATTTTCGGTTTTTCTGGGTCTCCGATTTCGGGAAGATTTTCAAACAGCTCGGAAAGCATCCACAAAAGGAAGGTTGAATAAAGAACAGGATTTAAAAATAGCTTTGCACTGTGAAGAACATTTATATATCCTCTTCCGTCATCTGCCATACGCATCCAGTCACGGAAATCAAGATTTGGTTCTCCGAAGAAATAATTTCCGCCCTGGTCCTCCAGAACCATCAGGCTTCTTAATATTGCTCCGATACTTTGAGAAGTTATGTTTCCATACTTCATCGTCAGTTCCTTCGCATTTTCGCCCACATGCTGTATCATTGCCCTCAGGTCCTTCAGATCAATCAGCAAAAGCTCTTTATCGTCTGCAACTCTGAATACTATGTTCAGTATTCCCGACTGCGTATCATTTAATCCAAGTATTCTGGACAACATAAGGGGGCCCATTTCAGAAATTGTCGTTCTTACGGGAAGACCTTCTTCCCCGAAAACATCCCAGAACTGCACAGGAAAGGATTTATATTCAAAGCCGTCTATTCCGAAGCGCTGTATTCTTTCCTGCATATTTTCATTGTCTGTACCTGGAGATGCAAGGCTTGCCAAATCTCCCTTTATATCTGCAAGAAACACAGGAACCCCCATCTGGCTGAAGGATTCTGCCAAAACCTTGAGAGTTACGGTCTTTCCCGTTCCTGTTGCACCTGCTACAAGACCGTGCCTGTTAGCCATCCTTGGTTCCAGATATATGCGCTTATCACTTTTTCCAATCCAAATTTTATTATCAGTAAACATGTTCTCTCCTCTCAGTAATAAGAAAATAAATTCAATATATTATACCAGCTAAACAGGTGTTTTTCAAATGATTATCTGCTTCCTTTATCGTATGGAATTCCCTCGGCCCTGGGTGCCTGCGAGTTTCTGGACGAAAACGTCAGCACTATGAGTGTTGCAATATAAGGAATCATTTTATAAACTTCATTTGATATAGGAAGGCTTTTAAGTATAGGGATACCTGAATATGCCGAAGCAAATGTCTTCATAATTCCAAAAAAGAAGGCTGCAAAGAAAATCTTGTTTGTTCTCCATTGACCGAATATGAGCACAGCCAGCGCAAGAAATCCGTATCCGGCAACTGTTGCATTGAAATTCGTACTCGTTGGAATTACAAACGTAAGCCCGCCTATACCGGCAAGGATTCCAGAAATGATAACTCCCGAATACCTTATGCGATATACGTTGATACCCACGGAATCTGCTGCCTGTGGATGCTCACCGCAGGAGCGCAGCCTCAGTCCGAAGCGTGTATGGTTTATTACAATCCATGATAAAAGCGCTATAAACAGTCCGACATATGTGGTAATATAGCAGTTTCGGAAAAGTATCGGTCCCACGAATGGTATGTCTCCCAAAAAAGGAACCTTGCTTATATAAAATGTGTCCGAAAACTGTATCTGCTGAACACCCTGAACCATTCGTGCGGTGAATATTGCAAATGCAGGCGCAAACATATTTAATGCCGTTCCGCTTATAGTTTGATCCGCCCTGAGCCTTATTGCCGCAAATGCATGGAAAACTGAAAAAATACCTCCGGTAATTCCGGCTACCAGCAGGGATAACAGCAGCAGCCCCTGACCGCTCATACTTTTCTGAAAAACATTTATAAATGCAATTCCGGCAAATGCTCCAACAACCATTATTCCTTCCAGTGCAATGTTTACTATACCACTGCGTTCTGAAAACATACCGCCTAAAGCAACTATTAAAAGGGGAATTGCAAAATACATTGTCTGCTGTGCAATAAAATATAAAGTATTCATTGTGATTCCTCCTTTTCAGCATGCTCGTCATCTTCGTCCGCAATATTGTCCGTATTGTCCTTATTTTCTCGGGTCTCAGAACTTTCTTCAACCGGTGACGCCATAAAGGTATTTAAGAGCTGCTTAAACATCAATGCGAATGCTCCGCAATAAATTATGACGGCTATAATCATATCTATTACTTCAGGAACGAAATTGTAGAGCTGAATATTGAATCCTCCCACCGTCAAATGAGCTATGAACAACCCAGCAAACAATATGCCCAATGGATGGGACATTCCCAGCAATGCCACCGAAATTCCGCTGAATCCCTCCGGAGCCAGCACATCTAATACCTGAAGATATTTTCCCGACCCTGAGAGATATAAAAGGCCTCCGCCAAGCCCTGACAATGCTCCTGCAATAACCATGGAAAAAACAATGCTTTTCTTTTCATTTATGCCTGCATACTTGCTTGCGCTTTTATTGCTGCCACATGCCTTAAGCTCATAGCCGAATGTGGTCTTATGCAAAACCACATAAATAATAATCACCGCTAATATTGCAATTATAATTCCTATATTTAGATTGCCCGTGTTGAAAAGCTTATCAAGACCAGCCTTTGGAAGCACAGCACTTTTGGCCACAGGTTTTGTCTGATTTTTAAGCGCATCATACACTGTTTTTACTATTGTCATGTTTACGAGATACATTCCTATGTAGTTCATCATTATTGAGGTTATTACTTCGTTAACGTTGAAAAAAGCCTTGAGAAGGCCAGGTCCTGCACCCCACACGGCTCCTGCCGCCATAGCACCTGTAAGAGCTGCTAACCAGTGAATTCCCGCAGGTATAAATGTCCACTTTACACCGATATAAATTGCAGCAAATGCTCCGCATGTGAACTGCCCCGAAGCCCCTATATTGAAAAGTCCCGTCTTGAACGCAAATCCTACGGATAAGCCGGTCATAATTATGGGTGTTGCAAAATATATCACCTGTCCTATTCCTCTGGCTCCTTCCGAAAAACCACCTGTGAGTATTGTCGCAAAGGCTGGAAGGGCATCCTTTGAATTGCTTATAAATAATATGATGAGTCCGAAAATAAGACCTGCAGCAATGGCCATCAATGATGAGATAAAGCTTATTGCTCCCTTATGCTCCTGCAAATTACGCCTTTTTTCCATAGCTTTCACCCCTCTTTGATCCTGCCATATAAAGTCCCAGCTCACTTACGGTTATTTCTTCAGGATTTAACTCTCCAACAATTTCACCTTCATATATTACTAATATCCTGTCGCTTACGTTCATAACCTCATCAAGCTCCAATGAAATCAGCAGCACGGCCTTTCCTTCATCCCTCTGCGCCATGAGCTGCTTGTGAATATATTCTGTTGCTCCAACATCAAGCCCTCTTGTAGGCTGGACGGCCAGTACTATTTCAGGATCTCTGTCAAGCTCCCTGGCAATTATCAGCTTCTGCTGATTGCCTCCGGACATGTTTCTTACTACTGAATCTTCATCCTTCGGGCTCCGGATATCATATTGCTTGATAAGTTTTCTGGCATATTCCCTTACGGAATTAAATTTAATAAGTCCGAATTTCTGAAATCTCGGCTCATAATATGTCTGCATGACAGCATTTTGCTGAAGGTCAAAATCCAGAATAAGTCCATGCTTATGCCTGTCTTCAGGTATGTGTGCCATTCCGTAAATACATTTTCTCCTTATGGATTCTTTTGTTACATCCCTGCCGTTTAAAAATACTTTTCCTTCATTTATCGGTATAAGTCCTGTAATTCCATATACAAGCTCTGACTGCCCGTTGCCGTCAATACCTGCAATACACACGATCTCGCCTCTGTTAACGTCAAATGTCACATCATTGACCATGTTCTTCTTTGAGTTCCTGGCTTTTATAGTGAGATTCCTTACTTCTAAAACGGCTTCGCCGACATTGGTATCTGTTTTTTCTATATTAAAGCTTACCTTGCGCCCCACCATCATTTCCGACATCTGTTCCTTTGTGGTGGTGCTCACATCTACCGTCCCTATGTGCCTTCCCTTTCTCAATACCGTGCAGCGGTCAGCTACTGCCTTTATCTCATTTAATTTATGAGAAATAAAAATTATGGATTTGCCTTCTTTGACAAGCTCCTTCATAACCTTCATCAATTCTTCTATTTCCTGAGGCGTAAGCACGGCTGTGGGCTCATCAAAAATAAGTATATCGTTATCACAATACAGCATCTTGAGTATTTCAACCCTTTGCTGCATACCCACCGTAATATCCGAGATATATGCATCGGGATCAATTTTCAGCTTATATTTATTGCTGAGATCCATTACCTTTTTACGCGCGTCCTCTTTTCTTAAAATTCCTGCCTTTACCGTTTCTCTTCCCAATATGATACTTTCCAGTACCGTAAAATTATGCACCAATTTGAAGTGCTGATGAACCATGCCTATATCCAAATTGTTTGCATCATTTGGATTGCTGATTTGCTCGGTTTTTCCGTTTATTATTATTTCTCCCTTTTCTGCCTGGTACAAGCCGAAAAGCACGCTCATGAGGGTGGATTTTCCGGCTCCGTTTTCCCCCAGCAGCGCATGTACCTCACCTTTTTTTACCTTGAAGGTAACATCATCAAGTGCTTTAAATTTTCCGAATATTTTAGTAATATGATTCATTTCTATAACATATTCCATACAGCACCACCTAAGACTATAAGTTTATGAATAAGGTTGCTTAAAAGACTACAGTCCAAAGCAACCTTACAATATTAATTAATTATTTTACTATTTGATTACTTCAATTTTAACCTTTTCCACCGCAATATCTGCTGCCGTTACTTCTTCTGCGGGCTTGCCTGAATTTGCAACTACTGCTGAATCATTCAGTATCTTCACATCTTTCGAAACGATTTTTGAGTAAATTGCATCATAGTCAGCCTGTGAAAACTTTTCAAATCTTGAGTTTTCCATAGGAAGCTGAACACCCTTAACTGTTGCATCCAACGAAACTGATGTTCCTCCGGGGAAGCTTTTAGCATAGTAGCTTGCTAGCGCATCATACACAGATTTTGAAAGGTTTTTCATGGAGGATGTTATAACTGTATTGGATTCTGCAGATTGATCTACGTCAACCCCGATTACTTTCCTGCCTGCTGCTTCCGCTGCCTTCATTACAGAGTTTCCAACAGCGCCGCCGCATGCAAATATAACTTCTGTTCCTTCATTGAACCATGCAGAGGCCTTTGCCTGATTTTCAGGGGAGGCATCAAAGTTTCCCACATAAGTATATTTAACCTGAACATCATCTGATAATCCAAGCTCTTTCGCAGCATAATCAGCTCCCTGTACATATCCGTATCCGAATCGTACAACCGCCGGCACTGCCATACCGCCCATAAAGCCTAACTTTGTATAGCCTTCCTTAACTATGCTGTATCCCGCCAAAAATCCTGCCTCTTCCTCAGCATAGAATATCGAATATGTATTAGGAGCTATTTCAACTTTATAATCTCCGGCATGAGGAGCACCATCAAGAATTACGAAATTTACTTCCGGATACTTTGTCTGAACAGTATAAATCGGAACCTCAAACAGGAATCCCGGGCAAACAATCACCTTAGCACCGGCTTTAACCGCAAGGTCTATTGAATTGATATAAGCTGCATCTGATTTCTCTGTCGGTTTGTAATACTTGTAAGTTATACCTTTTTCCTTTGCATATGCTTCTACACCCTCCCATGCCCCCTGGTTAAATGATTTGTCATCAATCGTTCCAACGTCGGTAATCAATGCCAATTCAAATTTATTGCTGTCAGCCGGTGTCTCA
>DNNV01000076.1:0-1550 GCA_003497505.1 Clostridiales bacterium
TTTAGGATTTATTAAACTGACCTCTTATTAATTATTAAAACTGAGCATTTACTCAATGTCAGAATGAAATATAATATAGTTATAAAATAGGTCGGAGGGCGTTATGAGTACAGATAAAAAGAAATTTTCAATATATCAGATGGCTGTCATAGGATTGATGGCTGCAATGGTTTTTGTTGCAACGAATTTCAGGATTGAAATACCCACACCTCTTGGGAAAACAATGCTTCACCTGGGTAATGTAATGTGCATTCTGTCCGGACTTTTGTTCGGAGGGGCTGTAGGGGGATTGGCGTCAGGCTTTGGCTCCGCAATTTTTGACTTGTTTGACCCGTCATTTGCTCCTGAATTCTGGATAACATTTATTTTGAAATTTGCTATGGGATATATAGCAGGAACTATTTCACATTTTAAGGGATACAATGGTCAGAACAAAAAGATTAATATTATTGCAGCTATTGTAGGAGCAGCATCATATGTTGTGCTGTACACCTTAAAAACAATAATAATGCAGTATGTTGTTCTGGGCAGTAACTGGGAAGCTGTAATTGCAGTGGCAGGAACAAAATTTATCGTATCTTCAGCCAACGCAGTGGTAGCAGTTATAGCATCGATTGCGCTTTCACTAAGTATACGTCCGGCACTGAAATCAGCGGGCATATTTGAAAAAATGAACGGAAGATAAATATTTAATGCTGCCGGGCTGCTCGCTTGGCAGCATTTTCATGCACCAATAAATTTTTTAAAGGGAGGACATATGAAATTAACACCAATTTACATTACAGATTTATGTGTATACCCGTCAGAGTTTAGACCGCTTCTTTCCGGAGCAAAGCTGTACGACAGCAGCTGCTCACCTGAAGCAAAGGTTATTTTCATAGATAAGGATGGCGGCTATTTTTTGAAATCTGCGCCGAAGGGTACATTAGAACGTGAAGCCGCAATGACGCAGTATTTTTATGGTAAAGGCCTGTCTGCGAATGTACTTGCATTTATCAAAGATGAGTATGACTGGCTGCTCACAGAGAAAATTCATGGTGACGACTGCACTGCGGAAAAATATTTGGATAATCCGGAGAGATTGTGTGATACTCTTGCGGAAAGGCTCGCCATGCTTCACGCCACTGATTATATCGGCTGCCCCGTACAGAATCATACAGAGCGCTATTTGTCTAAAGCAGCACAGAACAAGATGAGAGGCAGCTATGACACAAACTTGTTTACTGATAACTGGGGCTACAGGAGCGCGGAGGAGGCGTGGTCTGTTGTAGAAGAACATGGGCACTTGCTGCAGGCAGATACGCTGCTGCACGGAGACTACTGCCTGCCCAATATCATACTTGATGACTGGGCGTTCAACGGATTTATCGACCTTGACAGCGGTGGTGTGGGTGATCGCCATGTTGACCTGTTTTGGGCAACATGGACATTATTTTTTAATCTCAAGACAGACAAGTACCGTCAAAGATTTATTGACGCTTACGGCCGTGACAGAGTTGATAAGGATATGCTGAGACTTGTTTCAGCCATCGAGGTGTTCGGATAGGTGC
>DNNV01000076.1:1644-3069 GCA_003497505.1 Clostridiales bacterium
TTCGGATAGGTGCAAAGATGAATCCACGTAAAAAATTCTTATAAAAATAAGTTATTCTCATAAAAAAACTATTGACAAAGTTCTTTATATGCGATAAAATTCACTGTCAAGCTAAATACTTTACAGTAGGTGAGATATGTTAGAGAAAAAATTTATCTTTAGTGTCTTGTATGACTACTATGGAGATTTGCTGAAGGAAAACCAGGCGAATATAATTGATCTGTATTATAACCAGGACTGTAGTCTGTCTGAAATTGCTGAAGACATGAATATCAGCAGACAGGGCGTGTATGATGCCTTGAAAAGGGCGGAAAAAAGCTTGATGGATTACGAAGAGAAAATAAAGCTTTATGAAAAATATGAGAAATACTCAGAAGCAGCAGAAAATATTATAAAGCTTGTCTCAAGCATAGAAGGCGAAAGCAATAGAACAATAGCAGAAAAAATAAAAGTTGAAGCCGCAAAAATAATTAATGAAGGGTAGAGAAAATGTTTGAGAATTTATCTGATAAACTTCAAAATGCATTACAAAAGCTAAAAGGCAAGGGTAAGCTGACTGAAAAAGACATAGATGCAGCAATGAAGGAAGTCAAGATGTCACTGCTTGAAGCCGATGTTAACTTCAAGGTTGTAAAAACATTTATCAACAATGTGAAGGAAAGAGCATTGGGCTCTGAAGTAATGGAAAGTCTGACTCCCGGACAGCAAGTTGTTAAAATAGTTCATGAAGAGCTTGTAAAGATAATGGGTCAGGGCGAAAGCAGACTTAAAATCAATTCCAATGACATAACTTACTTTATGATGTGCGGTCTTCAGGGAGCAGGTAAGACAACAGCTACCGGAAAGCTTGCAAATAAGCTTAAAAAAGACGGAAAAAGACCTCTTCTGGTTGCCTGTGACATATACAGACCGGCTGCAATTAAGCAGCTTCAGGTTGTGGGTGAAAGTGTCGGAGTTCCCGTATTTGAAATGGGAGACAAAACAAGCCCCGTTACAATTGTGAAAGAAGCCATGAAACATGCAATGAAGCATGGGCATGACATAGTTATTATAGATACTGCGGGACGTCTGCATATTGACAATGAGCTCATGGATGAGCTTGTTCAGATAAAACAGACGGTTAAGCCGGATGAAATATTGCTGCTCCTGGACGCTATGACAGGACAGGATGCAGTAAAGGTTGCGGAAACCTTCAATGAATACCTTGATATTACCGGAGTAATATTGACAAAGGTTGATGGTGATGCAAGAGGCGGTGCCGCTCTTTCAATAAGAAATGTGGTAAATAAACCGATTAAGTTTCTGTCGGTGGGTGAAAAAATGGATCAGCTTGAAACATTCCACCCTGATAGAATGGCATCAAGAATTTTGGGAATGGGCGATGTGCTTTCAATAATTGAGAAGGCTCAGAGCGCATTTGACGAA
>DNNV01000194.1 GCA_003497505.1 Clostridiales bacterium
CGATGGTATAGGAATAACAGTACATCCGGGTGCTCAGAAATATTTCAATGAGCAGGGCATAAAGTAAAAAAATAAAAAAAGGATACTTGCTTGAAAAGATTAAGAATTGAATTTAAAATTTTCATTTTATTAATTATTGCGGTGGCCGTTGTTTTAATGTCTGGTATAGCTGCCGGCAAAGGAAGATTGCTTGTAGTGCAAAACAATACAACCGGGCATAAAATCGAATTTTATCTGCCGGAACGTCAATTTTCGTTAGGCTATATTCATTCGGTTATGAAAACCCCAGCGGAAGAATTTTTCCGTATAAATGAAAACAATGAAATTGTATTGGAAAAGACGGTTTATGAATCCTTCGGTGTAGGATTGCCCTTTTTAGCCGATGGAAATGATTTTGAAATTGAAGATAGCAAATTTATTCTTAAAACAAATTATGCTTTAAAGGAAATAAATATGATCATATCGCCTATACCGGAGCATTGGCTTCGAATAGGCGATATGAAATATGAGCTCATGGATATATTAAAGGTAAAAAATAGCTCAATTACGATATATGCATCGAATATTTCCATAATTAAATATTTAAGCCTGCTATTCAACAATCAGTATTTGTAGAGGAGGAAATAATGTGACTGATAAAAAAAACAATGATAATAATGATATTGATATTGTTCAGGATATAGATGAAGAAATAAGTCAGGAGAAAGTTGATGAAATTCTTCGTAAATATGATAAGGGTTCAGATTTCAGAAACCTGTCGGGGAAAGCGAATATAATTATTTCAATTATACTTTTCTGTTTTTCTGCTTTTCAATTATATACGGCAATATTTTTAGGTATGGAGCCCATGATATTAAGATCCATCCATCTGGCCTTCGGATTATCCTTAGTATTTTTGCTATACCCGGCAAGTAAAAAGTGGCCTAAGGACAAAATTCACCCAATAGACATAATTACAGCTGTAGTGGCTGTGGTTGTGTGCATGTATGTTGTGGTGTTTTATAAGGACTTGGTTTACAGAGCGGGACTTATTACAAGCACGGATATGATAATAGGTCTTCTCGCTGTTTTATTGGTGCTGGAAGCCGCAAGAAGAGTAATCGGACTGCCAATGGTGGTTATATCTCTCTTATTCATTGCGTATGCTTTTTTCGGGCCATACATACCCGGAAAGCTGGCTCACAGGGGAGTTAGCTTAAATAACTTCGCTCAGCACGTCTTTTTCACCACGGAAGGTATTATGGGTCTGCCCATAGGAGTATCATCCACGTTCATATTTATGTTTTTACTGTTCGGAGCCTATTTGGAAAAGACCGGAATGGGTGAATTTTTTATAAATCTGGCAAATTCCGTTTCAGGAAGCTCCCCGGGGGGGCCGGCAAAGGTTGCTGTAATATCCAGCGGCTGCATGGGTACACTGTCCGGCAGCTCTGTTGCGAATGTTGTTGGCACAGGGAGCTTCACCATTCCCATGATGAAAAAATTGGGATACAAGAATGAATTTGCGGGAGCAGTTGAAGCTACCGCATCCACAGGAGGACAGCTCATGCCTCCAATTATGGGAGCTGCGGCATTCCTCATGTCGGAAATAACAAATACACCATACTTCACAATAATCAAAGCCGCTGCCATTCCGGCGCTGCTGTATTACTTCGGTGTATGGGCTGGAGTGCATTTTGAGGCTAAGAAATTAAAGCTTCTGGGACTGCCAAAGGACCAAATTCCAAAGCTCAGCCATGTTATGAAAACAAGAGGCCATTTGATAATTCCAATAGTTGTGGTAATGTACCTCCTTATCAAGGGATACTCGCCAATAAGAGCTGCACTGGGAGCAACAGCCTCCACGCTCTTATGCTCAGCATTTGCAAAGGATACGAGAATGAGCTTCGGAGATATAGTTGACGGGCTCATAAAGGGAGCAAAAAGCTCACTTACGGTTATTTCTGCGTGTGCATGTGCCGGAATAATAATCGGCGTGGTAACTCAAACAGGTCTCGGGCTGAAAATGGGTTCTGTAATTGTAGGAATGGCAAGAGGAAATTTGTTTTTAACATTGTTCTTCACAATGATAACATCATTGATTCTGGGCATCGGGGTACCGACTACAGCCAACTATGTAATTACATCCACCATAGCTGCTCCGGCGCTGCTTATGCTTGGGGTTGAATTGATTCCTGCACATATGTTTGTATTCTATTTCGGAATAATCGCCGACGTTACACCGCCTGTATGTTTAGCAGCAGTTGCAGCATCGGGAATTGCGAAATCCGAACCTATGAGGACAGGGGTTCAGGCAACGCGTCTGGCAATAGCCGCATTTTTGATACCGTATATATTCGTTATGAGCCCTCAGATGCTTATGATAAATACATCTCCGCTGGTGCTTATATTTGATATTATTACCGCTGTTATAGGGGTTGCATGTGTGGCGATTGCATTGACAGGATATTACAAGACAAATCTGTCAATAATTGAAAAGGTTCTGTTTGCAGCAGGCGGAGTTATGCTTGTAATGACTAAAGTTCATTATGTAGTTATTGGTGCAGTATGTATAAGTTTAGCGTATCTGTTCCAAAAAAGAAAAGATAAGCTGACCTTAAATAATGTATAGCAATTAGGAAAAAAGAGTAATTCAAACCATATTACCTTTAATACAAGAGTAATATGGTTTTTTTATGCGACCGGAGAAATGTCTGCCGCAGCTAATTCCAGATTTATATCCGTAAAATTATTTGTAAATAAAAATTATTTTTGATATACTATTGATAACTTTGGAGATGCAGTAACTGACTATGACACTGTATAATATTTGAATAGGGTGATGAAATGCTGAGTTTTGACGGCTTCAAAATTAACAGTATAGATTATATATTGATAGTGGACAAGGAATTCACGGTTGTATACAGTACGCGTTACGACAGAAGAGTGAATCCTGACGGCAATATGTTGGAGAGCAAAGATTATTTGAATAAGAACCTGTTTGAAGTCTATCCATCCGTTAAAAAAGATGCAAATACATCATCCATTGTTAAGTGCATCACGACGGGAGAAATTGTTGTAAAAAAATTTCAGAAATTTAAAGACTTCCATGGAAATCTTTATTGCACGCACAATGTAACAATTCCTCTTATCCGTAACGGAAAGATAAATGGGGCTATAGAGCTTGTCAAGGACATAAAAACCATTGAAAATATCACTGGTGAAAAGCATTCGGACTAT
>DNNV01000197.1 GCA_003497505.1 Clostridiales bacterium
TTTTTTTCTTCTACCTGTTCCTCTGTATTGTGCGACCATCTAATCGTCCTCCTCTCTTAAAACTCGTATACTTGCGGTTTTTGAGCTTGGTTGTTATGCTCAGGACCTGCGTATACTTTAAGTTTCTTTAACATTTGTCTTCCAAGACTGTTCTTCGGAAGCATTCCCTTTACTGCAAGATAAACCGGCTGTGTCGGTTTTGTCTGGAATAAATTTCTGTAAGGAATTTCCTTCAATCCGCCTGGATAAAGAGAGTGGTGTCTATATAATTTCTGATCCATTTTATGACCTGTCAAAACAACCTTATCCGCGTTAACAACTATTACAAAGTCTCCTGTATCAACATGCGGTGTATATATTGCTTTATGCTTACCTCTCAATATTTTTGCAACCTCAGTTGCAAGTCTACCAAGAGTTTTTCCTTCGGCATCGATGACATACCATGCCCTTTGAACTTCATTAGGTTTAGCCAAGAAGCTTTTCATCATGTTTCCTCCTGTATTTCTACTGTTATTAATTATAATATATTGAAAAAACCTAACTCCGGGGCATTGGATTCCGGTTTTTATCTCAATTTTATCATACCTTAGATATTTTATATTAAATACATATTTGTGTCAAGACCTTTTTACTAAATTTTGCATCAAATTATAAGCTATTTGTTCAATTGTAAATGCCATAGCTAACATTCATCAAAAATAATCCCTGCGGCTCCGCTGTCTGTCCAAGCAGTGTTCTGTCCGTGGTCTTTATGGCATTCTCAATACAGTCTGGGCTTTTTATTCCTTTTCCGATATCAATTAGCGTACCCGCTATTATTCTAACCATATTGTACAAAAACCCGTTTCCGTTAATATATAATTTTATGAGCTTATCTTCTTTTTCATCCCTTGTAAGCCTTGCTTCATACACAGTCCTGACTGTTGTTTTAACATTTGACCCTGATGCCATGAATCCTCTGAAGTCGTGAGTTCCTACAAGGCATTTGACCGATTCTTCCATTCTCTCAAAATCAAGATTGGCAGGTACAAAGCACGAATATCTGCTGTAAAACGGATTCCATACTCTATCGTTATATATTTGGTACATATATGTCTTGTTGTGGGCATCAAACCTTGAATTAAAGCTTAGCGGCACATCATCAGATTCCATTATTCTTATGTCTTCCGGCAGATTTGCATTCAATGCAATCTTAATCTTTTCCCGGGGAATATTTGTGTCCGCCGTAAAATTAGCCACCTGACCAAGTGCATGAACGCCGCTGTCAGTCCTTCCTGAGCCTGTTAAATTAACTTCTTGCTTCATTACCACCGATATTGCCTTTTCAATGGTTTCTTGAATTGTAGCCCTGTTTAATTGTGTCTGCCACCCGTAGTAATTCGTACCGTCATATGCAATTTTAAGCTTAATGTTTCTTACCATATTTTAATTACGATTATTGCCGCAAAATAAACTGCAAATACTCCTGCTGCAGCATAATCACCCTTCGAAATTTTCAGCTGACGCATTCTGGTTCGGTTTTCTCCGCCTCTGTAGCATCTGGCTTCCATAGCCATAGCAAGTTCATCAGCGCGTCTGAAGGCGCTTATAAACAACGGCACCAGCAAAGGTACAAGATTCTTTGCTCTGCTTACTATGTTTCCGCTTTCAAAATCCGCTCCCCTTGATTTCTGAGCCTTCATGATTTTTTCCGTCTCCTCCATGAGAGTTGGAATAAATCGCAGTGCAATAGTCATCATCATTGCAAGCTCATGGGCCGGAAGACCGAATCTCTTGAACGGATTCAACAGGCTTTCAATACCGTCTGTAAGTATTATGGGAGATGTAGTAAGTGTCAACAGCGATGTTCCCATAATGAGCAACGCAAGCCTGATTGCCATAAAGCCTGCCTGCCTGAGGCCTTCCTCAGTTATTTTAATGAACCCGATTGTTACCAACACCTTTCCGGGAGTCATCAGCATGTTTATAATAAACGTAATGGCGATTATCATCAATATAGGTCTCAGACCTTTGATTACAAACTTTATAGGCACCTTTGAAATGCTGATTGCCACAGCAAGAAAAGCGACCACTAACAAGTATGTGGCAAAGCTGTCTATTAAAAATAATGAAACTATAAATATAAATGTAATTATAATCTTCAATCTGGGATCAAGGTTGTGAACAGGTGATTCCACGGGATAATGCTGACCGATAGTTAAATTTTTAAACATGTCGTCTCCTCACTTCCCTCATAATTTCTTCCTTTGCTTCTTCAACTGTAATTATATCATTTTTAATTTCAAATCCGCGCTTTCTAAGCTCATTTACAATCTGGGCAACCTGAGGAACGCCCAACCCTATTTTTTCTAATTCCTCTGCCTGAGCATATATTTCTTTTGGTGAACCCTCCATGTGTATCTTGCCTTTTGACAGCACAACTACACGGTTCACCAACTTTGCAATATCCTCCATGCTGTGAGAAATCAGAATAACCGTTACGTTTGCTCTCTCATGCAGCTTCTTGATCTGTGCAAATAACTCATTTCTGCCTGCCGGGTCAAGTCCTGCCGTAGGTTCATCCAGCACGAGGTAGTTAGGCTTCATTGCCAGAACTCCGGCTATAGCAACCCTTCTTTTCTGTCCCCCTGATAAATCGAATGGAGAAGCATCCTTTATTTTATTATAATTGAAGCCCACAAGCTCCAGCGACTCTCTCACTCTTTTATCAATTTCATCATTAGATAATTTCAGATTCAGAGGACCAAAGGCAACATCCTTTGCAACTGTTTCTTCAAACAGCTGATATTCAGGGTATTGGAAAACAAGTCCCACTGTCTGCCTTATTTTGCTGAGCATCTTCTTGTCCTCTCCGACAACTGTCCCGTCCACGGCTATTTTTCCCTCTGACGGCTTTTCCAATCCGTTTAAAAGTTGAATAAGCGTTGATTTACCCGAACCTGTATGCCCGATAATCCCCAGAAAATCACCTTCATTTATTTCAAGATTCACATCCTCCAATGCAACAGTTCTGAAAGGTGTTCCGTCACTGTAAATGTATTTTATATTTTCTGCTTTTATTGACATAGTGCATCCACCAGTTCCTTTACATCAATTGTATCATAAGGTATGTTAAGCCCTTCCTTTGCAAGTGCCTGCGCTAATTCCGTAACCTGAGGCACATCCAGGCCGAACCTTTTTATTTCGTCTATATTTCTGAATACTTCTTTAGGGGTACCGTCTAATTTAATATTACCTTTATCCATTATAACTACCCTGTCGGCCTGTACAGCTTCATCCATGTAGTGTGTAATCAATAAAATGGTCTTGCCCTGTTCCTTTAATTTTCCCAATGTCTCCATAACTTCTTTTCTGCCTGAAGGATCCAGCATAGCCGTTGGTTCATCAAGTATTATGCAATCAGAATTCAGAGCAAGTATGCCCGCAATGGCAATTCTTTGCTTCTGCCCTCCGGAAAGCATATGAGGTGGTCTTTTCCTGAATTCATACATACCTACAGCATTCAGTGCGGCATCAACTCTTCTTCTTATTTCTTCCGGCTCCACACCCTGGTTTTCAGGTCCGAAGGCGATATCCTCCTCCACAATGGTTGCAACAAGCTGGTTATCAGGATTCTGAAATACCATCCCTGCAGTCTGTCTTATATCCCAAAGTTTTGAATCATCGGAGGTATCCATTCCCTTTACATAAATTTTCCCTTCCACAGGCAGCAGCAAGGAGTTTATAAGCTTCGCCAGCGTTGATTTCCCAGAGCCGTTATGACCTATTATTGCCGTAAACTCACCTTTTCTTATGTCAAGGTTCACTCCGTCCACAGCATATGCATTGTCTTCTTTATCATATTTATATTTAACATTTTCTATCCTAATTATATTTTCCATATAAGCACCTGAATCTTTATTTTTCACTGCATTAAATGATAACACTATTTCAATAAATTTACAACACTAACCTTCTGTAATATTGAAAAAAGCAGTTCAATAAATTGAACTGCCCACCCAATACGTATACAATTAAAATGCCTCACTTCTTCAGTAAACTTACTGATTCGACTACCATTGATGCAGCTGCCGTAACATAAATATAATCAGTCTTCACTCTTAATACATACAGAATAATTACCGCAAAGCTCAAAGCCACCACTGAAGCCCTGCTTATCATTTTGTATTTTTTTCTTTCACTTTTGCTCAAGGGTTTGTTTTCAGACTCTACAGGTGCTAACTTAAAGACCATAAATAATGAAAATAACAACCCAAATATAAGGACAATTTCCCCATATGCTCTCAAATACACCCCACATAGAGCACATGTTACAAAACCAAGCATTGATAAAGCTATACACTCAATATGAGTCTTTGCATGATATCCACCGGCATAGGTTCTTAACCCCGAGAAAAAGATTATGAAAATTAAGAGTTCCCACTTTTTATTCACAATGTGTGCCACACATAAAAGCAACATTAGATTCACAAATAGTGACAATAATACCTCTATAGCGTATGCATACACCGCTTTTTCATCATCTGAGGAATTGAGTTTTACCCCAATTCCATCAGATAACAAAAGAGAAATTTTGTTAATCATTTTTTAACAAGCATTGCGGTACTTTTGGCTGGTTAACCAGTAAAAGACATGTCGTCCCCACAGTTGTTTGAGCAGTTGCCACCAAAATTGCAGCAATACATGACATAAAGGATAAAGTTTTTTTCACTTTTCATTCCTCCCTTCAAACGTTAATAACATAATACATCATTTTTTTTCATTATTCAATGTATTTCGTATAGCTTGTCTATTTGGTTATTTTTATTGTCCAAGCGGGAAAAATGGACATAATTATTCACAAGTATACTACATCTTAACAATCATATGAACTTCTAATATAAAAATATTGCTACCATGATTTATATTCATAAATCCACCATGCTTTTCTGCTATTCCTCTTACACTTTTAAGCCCGTACCCGTGTCGTGCCTTGTCTCTTTTTAATGTAATAATTTTATTCCCTTCCTTTTTTACTTCACCTTTGAAAGGATTTTCCGATTTTATTACAAGACTGTTGCTTATCATATCTATTTGAAGCCTTATATATTTTTCTTCAACATTCTCGCAAGCTTCTATAGCATTATTAATTATATTATTTAATACCCTGCATATATCTTCCTTGTCTATATTTATTTCATTTTCTTCAGTTAAATTACTTTCCAATATAATTTCTATATTATGTGATTTGGCTTCTTTAAGCTTAAAGTTTATGAAAGATGTAAGTATATTGTCGCTATCCATTTTGGGAAGCAATTGAATGTCCAGTTCCTGAAGTTTTTTCTCAATGTGGCTGCTGATTTTGTCCCTTTGATTCATTTCGTTGTATCCATGAATGATAACAAGCTCTCCTCGCATATCATGCCTGAGTATTCTTATTTCTTCCAAAACAGAATTCACATCTGAAAAATAGTTGTTTTCCATCTTAATGCGCTGAAGCTCCAAATCATTTTTGTGCTTCTCATCCATATCTTTTATTATTCTATTAGTTAGAGCAATTGAAGTAATTGATATAAGTGATACGCTTAGTGTCAGTACAACTAATGTATTATTAATGCCATCTACATTTCCATACATCCATATGACCATTACAATCGTTGTAACTGTTAAAAAAAGTATTGAAGCAATAAGAAAGTAATATCTACTGTTAGGTAATTTTAACCTTTCTTTATCAATCCTTTTTTTCATGAACATATAACCATATACAAATAATGTTTGCGAAATAATCATTACTTCAAACCTTAAAAAATTCTGCTCTTGAATTAATTTTAAATCTACTCCATCAATTATTGTTAATAAAACAGCAGACATAAGTTCGCAAGTACCTAAAAAAGCAATTAAAAAGAAAAATGTCCCCATTTTAGCAAATATATTGCCTTTATATATAATAATTATTGTGACATATATGATAAAGAAAAAACTTATGTATACATATGGATTTAGATCAATTGGAATTACATAATTTAGGATACTTAGTAGGATAGTCATTAAGACAACCATACATTCTATAACAAATTTTTTATCAAATCTTTTTTCATAATATAAATCGAATGTTTTATAAATTACAAATAATTGAAGAAAATTTACCGAAGCCTCTATCACATACCAATTCATCACATCTTCACCGCCAGCTTTCTAATTTTGAATCTGTTTAACAATTCTGAGAGGCATCGTCTGCTTGCCTCTTCTTGAATGTCGTTACTAAAGTGAATTACATTTTTGTTAATTGTTCTAACATTATCAAGGTTAACAAGGCATGATTTGCCTGCCCTGGCAAACATGCTGCTGTACATAAGCTTTTTCTCAATACTGTCAAGCGTTTGAACTAATATTATTTCTTCCTTTCTCAATCTGTATATGTGCAGCTTTCTATCCTCCTTTTTTCTAATGATATGTGTTATTTCATTCAAAGGTATTCGATGCAACACTCCGTTTATATCTTTTACGTCAAGAAGCATCACTTCTTCTTTCTTTTCTTTATTTTTATTTTCGATGTATTCAAGCATGACTTTTTCTAAAGCGGAAACTGTAACAGGTTTAAGAAGATAATCTCTAGCCTTAACCTTGTAGGACTCATAGGCATATTCTTTGTGTGATGTAATATAAAATATGACTATTTCGCTGCTTATTTCCCTTATTAATAAGCCTGTTTCTATGCCATTTTGTTCCGGCATCTCCATGTCTAAAAAAATAATATCAAGGTTATTTCTTTCACATGCTTGTACCAAATCCTTCCCCGAATTGAATGTAAATAAATTACAACTAATGCTAATTCCCAATGCCGCCCTTTGCACAAATTCTGTGACTATTTCACCATATTCCACAGAATCGTCACAAATTGCAATATTGTATATCATATCTTCACATCCTATATAAATATAATATATTATACCATATATTCAGCACTTTTCAACGTATAACTATTAGTATATATAC
>DNNV01000346.1 GCA_003497505.1 Clostridiales bacterium
TCGAATCGTCCATTTTATTCTCTAAACTTCGTAGATATCTATTTTCAAAAACAAAGAGGATACCCTTCCTTTCCTATGCTTGCTCCCGGAAGTTTTTATATATTCAATCAATAAAAAATATTATAGGGGGTGTTGTGTTTTTTTGACGCTATTCTGTTACAAAAACTTTAAGCTCTTACAAAAACATATATAATTCAACATACATACGCACAAGTTCCTTTTTTATGGTAAAATGTAACAAGGGTATCATTGGTTGATAAAAATACAAAAAGTGTAGTTTTCGAGTTTAAGCGATACAGCATCATAATTTTATTGAAAGGGATTTTTAACTATGAATAATAAAATTTTTTTTGAATGGCTAATTAATATTCTTGTTATGATAATTGCTTGGACTTTATATTCATTAGTTAAGGGGAAGATCGCTGATATAAATATATTAATAATTTTAATGATTACATTCAGCATTCTTTATTTTTTCAGGAAGGGTGTAAAGTAATCATTGCGAGCAATAAGGTGTCTTTCTAATATTAATTATGTACTAATTAAGGTAATGGTGGATTTTAAATCCCGGCAGGCGCGTTAATTAATTTTTAAGATTTAATTTATTTACAAAAAATTATTTTATGGTATTATATATTAGGCAGAATATTTAATTTATGGAGGGACATAAGTTGAAGCATTTTTTTAAGGTGTTTTTTACATCACTCATATGCTTTTCTGTTATAGTCGGTGTGGGACTTTTCTTCCTTACCGGATTTAACGGTGGGCAAAGTGTTGATGCGTCAGATATACTTAATGTAATAAGCGGAAACAAAGCCGAAAGGGTAAATGTAATCTTATTAGGTATGGAGAATGAACATTCGGATACCATAATGGTTGCAAGCTATGATACTAAGACTAAGAGAGCCGACATTATTTCAATTCCCAGAGATACATATATTGATAGGGATGGATTTGTAAATAATGCTAACAATAAAATAAATACCGTATATACCGTGAAGGGTATTGAGGGATTGAAGGAAACTATTCTCAGTATTACCGGAATTAAAATAGATAAATATGTTACAATTGATTATGACGGATTGAGAGCTGCTGTGGATGCAGTGGGAGGCGTTGAAGTAGATGTTCCTTTCCACATGAGATATACCGACCCTTATTCTGATCCTCCGCTTGATATAAATATACCTGAAGGTAAACAAATAATTGACGGCGACAATGCTATGGAATTTTTAAGGTTCAGAAAGACAAATTACAAAGGATATTCAGGATATGCTGAGGGAGATTTGGGTAGAATCGAAGCGCAGCAAGGGTTTGTAAAAGCTGCAATCAAAAAGGCACTGAGCTTCAGGCTTCCAAAGGTAGTCAGCGAGGTGTATCCATATGTTGAAACGGATTTTTCGCTTGCTGAAGCATCATCTCTGGCTGTAAGCAGTGTTGGGCTTTCTGCGGATAATGTGAATTTTCACACGTTGCCGGGAACCACGAAGACACTGAACGGGCTTTCATTTTATATAATGAATGCGGCTGAGACAAAGGATCTTGTGTATGAAATACTTGATATAAAATAAAAAACGCCAAAAGGGGCGTTTTTTATTTTGCTAATAAATATCACTGTCTGTAGGAGAGTCAGGATGCTTGTTTATAAGCATTTTTTCACCCATACGTACCATTTCCCTGACGCTTAAGCCGTTAACAAGTGCAGGATACATTTCTGATGTCATGCCGCTTATTGTAGGAAGTCCCAAATCCTGGGCTATTTCCATTTTAAGGCTGTTAATTGCCTGCTGAGCTTCAGGAACTACCAATTTGTTTTTGCTCATAATACAGCTCCTTTCATTTGCGAAGCTATATATTTATTATTATCATGAATGAAAAAATTAAACTGATAAAAATTTTCATAAAATTAAAATAAATTCAAAATAAAACAATATGAGCAGGAAGACTGCTCATATTGTCATCACGTCTGCTTTAGAGCAGATTTGAGTTGTTTGACTGCCACCAAATCATAGGTTTGGAGCATCTGCTTATCTCGGAACAGTTATTGGGGTTATAAGGTCGGAGCAGCCCCAATGACAGCGTCTTTTGCAATTCTTATGGCAGTTGTCTCTGTCTCTGTCTCGGTCTCTGTCCCTGTCATTGTCGCCAGCTCCGCCTACTTCATCAAACCTGCATCGGCGGCATCCCCAACGGCAATTGCCGCCAGCTCCGCCGACATTTTCTCCTATACAGCGCCCGGTTCCGCTTATACATCCGGGTCCTCTCAATGCTATCTCTGTTATTCCAGATATACCCATAACCTGGCCGTTTCTATTTATACATCTACTTGAATTGTTGCAGCTCATTATAACACCTTATTCTTTACAATATTTGAGTCAAGCTCATTAATATCATATTCGACATTATTCAAAGTGTTACGACAGACTTGAGTTTTTCGCAAAATATTATTATAAATTAATTATTTAACAATTAAGTGGTAATGTTATCGGTGATATTATATAATTATAAAAAGTGTGATTTATTATTATGGGAGGAAGTCATGATCTATTACAGGGACATACCATTAAGCCAGATATCGGACATAAAAAGTCTATGGGAAAGAAATAGGAAATATCATGAACATTTATCGGAAAGCTTTGGACATCTTTATACAGGGCTTGTTTTTGAAGATCGCATGAAGCCATTTAGAATGTTTGGTGAAGAATTCATCAAAATTACACTTGCCGAAAATGGAGAAGGTGAAATGCTGGGATATTGCATATCTACAATTGAAGGCGGCGAAGGTGAAACTCAATCTCTTCATGTGGCTGAAGAGGCACGAGACCAAGGAATAGGGAAAAAACTTATGAATAGCCATATTGAATGGCTGAAAAATAATGGCTGTACAAATATTTTGGTTACAGTTTCATTTGAAAATATAAATACTGTTAATTTCTATAAATCTCTCGGATTTAAAGAAAATACTATGGAGATGAGGCTTTAGGAAGTCTCCTTTTTATATGAAAAACTTTTATAATCAATAGGTCTGTGATATAATATATTATTCCCGTTTAATAGGAGGATGAAAATGATTAAAACAAACAGGCTTTATTTAAAGGAAGCACTGGAAACAGATATAGCTTCAATCATGGAAATGGAGAGGCATAAGGACAACACAGATTTTGTGTGGAAGGGAAGTTATGAGCAGCATAAGTCTGAGATAGAGGCAGATAATATTTTACTTTTTGTTATTAGACAGAATGAAGATAATGAAACAGTGGGTTTTGCATTGACAGAGATAAATAACAAGTCAGAGATATTTGAGCTCAGGAGAATAGTGATTTCCAAAAAAGGTATGGGATATGGCAGAGAGGTAATGGAAGCATTGTTTAAATTCGCCTTTGAGGAATTAAGAATGAACCGCTTCTGGCTTGATGTGTATCCTGATAACTCCATCGGAATCAAGCTTTATGAAAGCGTGGGAATGAAACGTGAGGGAGTGCTCAGGCAAAATTATAAGTCTGAAAGAGGATATCTGGATCAAATTATTTACTCCATGCTTAAATCAGAATATTTCAAGAATTAATTTATATTATATTTGTTGCCATAATAAATATATGCTATAATAATAACTCTAAAATAAATGTAGGGACAAATCTCAATAAGCAGGTAACATGTAAAAATGCAGGAAAAAAACAATTATCACAATACGATAAACTACAGTGAAGCAAGGAATAAATTTTTAATGATAGATGTCAGAAGTCCTTCTGAGTACGAGGATGATACAATAACAGGCGCTGTGAACATACCGCTTCTCAATGATGAGGAGAGGAAAGAAGTCGGTACTACATACATGCATGTGGGAAAAAATGAAGCCAAAAGGCTAGGAGTAAAGCTTATATCCCCAAAGCTTCCTGATATTATGGATCAGGTGTTGGAATTAAAATCAGGACATGATCCGCTGGCAGCATTTTGTGCAAGAGGAGGCTACAGAAGCAGCTTTTTCGTTTCAGCCTTCAGCTCGGTGGGCATACCAATCTGTCAGATAGAGGGAGGATACAAGAGCTATCGAAGAGAGGTCATGGATGCCTTGCCACAGCTCAATGACAGAGTCACATACATAGTAATCAGCGGCAATACCGGAGTGGGCAAGACGGAGATACTTCACAGCCTGAAAAGTTACGGATACTCGGTTCTGGATCTGGAAGGAGCAGCAAACCATAGAGGTTCACTGTTGGGAAGCATCGGACTGGGAAAATGCAATTCTCAGAAAAAATTTGAAACAAAAATATACGATCAACTCGTTGATGCCGAAGACAAATATGTATTTGTGGAGGCTGAAAGCCAGAAAATCGGAAGCGTTTCAATACCGAAATTCATATCGGATAAAATGAAGCAGGGTATACAAATTTATATTGATGCTGATATGCAGTCAAGAGTCAACAATCTTAAAAAGGACTACATCCTTAATGACAGTTGGAAATCCGAATCAATAAAGTCAATGGATATGCTTGGCAAATATATTTCAAAGGATAAAATCGATGTGATGAAAAAAGAAATTTCTGAAGGGAATTTTGATTTTGTTGCTGCCGCACTTATGGAGGACTATTATGACCCTATGTACGGCTTCAAATCCGGTAAATTGGATTATTCGACCAAGTTCACAAGCGGTACCGATCCTGAAAAAGTTTCCGGGGAAATAATCAGCTGGTATCAGGAAGAAATTAAAAAGGCCGAGACAAAGTAATGAAGGTAAACTTTTACGATGAGGTAGATGACGTAGAGCTGAAATTTGCTGTAATTATGACTAGATATAAAAATAAATGGGTGTTTTGTAAGCACAGGGAAAGAGAGACCTATGAAATGCCCGGAGGGCACAGAGAAGCAGGTGAAACTATAAACGAGGCTGCCGTACGGGAGCTTCAGGAGGAGACAGGCGCAATTGACTTTAAAATCAGACCTGTTTCGGTCTATTCCGCAACAGGAAAAACACGGCTGAATCAAAGCGGTGCGGAATCATTCGGCATGCTTTTCTTTGCAGAAGTTCAATCTTTTAAGGACACTTTGGAAAATGAAATCGAAAAAATAGAATTCTTCGATAAAATACCAGAAAAACTAACCTACCCCGAAATCCAGCCATACCTGTATGACAAGGTAATGGAGTCGATAAATTTTTGATATAAGGCTAAATAGATACTTGTATTAATAAATTAAATACTGTAAAATATTGTAAGAATAGGTAGAGCAGGGTATGGCTGATACATCCCAATGAAAGGAGGAAACTCTTTTGAAGGGGAGGTGAAGCCTATGTCAATATATGAAACTTTGACATTAATGATTGCATTTGCAATGTTAGTGGCGGTTGTAATAAACGGACAAAAAAAGTAATTACCCTGCTGGCACAGGGTAATTATAACATTCTTTAAACTAAGTCAGCTATAGCCAACTGCCTATTCTTTATCTTATGTAAATTATAATCTAATTATTAAAAAAAATCAATATAAATTATTGTCTACTTATGATATGCCTCATTGGCATTAATCTTAAATGCCCTGTATATCTGCTCCAGCAGTATTACCTTGAAAAGCTGATGAGGAAAGGTCATTTTTGAAAAAGAAAGTTTGAAATCAGCCATGTCCAGCACATCCTGAGAAAGCCCGTTGCTTCCGCCTATTATAAAGGTTATGTCTGATGTGCCGCCAATAGCCAACGTGCTTATTTTTTCCGCCAGCTCCTCGGAGCCCAGCATTTTTCCATTCACATCGAGTACAATTGCATATGAGCCTTTTGGTATTTTATTTAATATTTTAATTCCTTCCTTTACTTTTACCTGTTCTATTTCCGCTTGCGAAAAGCTTTCATCGGCTCTTTCGTCAGAAAGCACTTCCTCCGTCAGCTTGCAAAATTTTGACAATCTCTTTGAATATTCATTTATTGCGTCCGTAAAAAATTTTTCTTTGATTTTTCCTACAGAAATAACCGTAATTTTCATATATGATTCCTTAATTAAATTTTTTGTGCTAAAATACTTGTTTGATAATATAATAGTATAACAATTAACAACAAAATTAAAGACTTTTTTTAGTA
>DNNV01000343.1:0-2018 GCA_003497505.1 Clostridiales bacterium
GAGAATTATACCGGCAACTACGTAAATCATATCCCCTACCTCTTATCTTTCTACAATATCCGCATATTCAATTTTATAATTGCTGTTATTATAACCGTTCATGCTGGCATTTTGTGCTTTTCTTACTTCAATTTCCATGCCATAGCCACTTTTCAGAGTATGGGCATAACTTCCCTCTTCCGTCATGGCATCGTACAATCTGTCCATGTCTCCGATGGCCGTTATAAAGAACGGAGCGGAAACTCGTTCATTATTCACTCTTATGAGGGGCCCCGCACAGACAACCTCGGATATGCTTGTGATTCTTTTACTGTTTACGGCTATGGCCTCAGCACCGGCAGCCTTTAATTCATTAAGAAGCACGGTAATATCCACATCATGAATGATTCTCTCCATTATATCAAGATTTTCATCCTCACTTATGCTGTCTGAAACAGTCATATAAATTCCCGGACCTCTGACAGCCGTAAATCCGTTGCTGAATTTCAGTTGACCGATTTGATCATACATACTTATTATTTCGTCCATAAAGTCATAATTTTTATGGTCATCAATATATTTTTTTTCATTGGCGACCTCAGACCTCAGCGCATCTATAACATCATGCATACTTTCAATGCTTTTCTCATATTCGTTTAAGTTTTTTATAACATATACCGTATTTTCATCAACGCTTGCATCCGCCCCGTTCACTATTGCCGCAGAAGCAATAAATGCAAGAACTGCAATGAAAATATTTACAATTTTTCTTTTTATGGAAATCTCCTCCGTTCTAATTGCTCTCTGTGGGTTCAATCGGATTCACATATTTAAATTCCTTCTCCCCATCAAATGCATTGATAAATATCTCTGAAGAACTCTCAGTTTCCACCGTATAACCTATATTGTTCAGCTGTGAAACAATTCCTCCCACGAAATTCAGCGAGGCGTCAATAGTTCTTGAAAAACCTATTGCCTTTATTTCCAGCGGAAGAACCATGGCTACGCCATTCACGTTTATATGGTCCAGAACCGGAACTATTTCGGTATAATTCGTGTATCTCTGACCGTTGATTGATATTGCCTCCACACCTGCATTATTCAGATAGCTGATGAGCGCCAGAATATACTGGTGTGTTGATGCGAGACTCACATATGCATCTGGTCCGGCGTCTATTCTGATAATTGTTCCGGCGCCCTTAACATCATAATATCCCGACAAAATTTTCTGCTTTCTCAATTCCTCAGAAAGCTTTTCTATTTCCAGTTCCTTTGCTCTGAAAATATCCTCATTTTCTTTGGCTGTCTTTCTCAACACTTCCAACTCATCCCTGAGCTTGTTTTTCTCGATGTTCAGCGAGGCTATCTCATTGTTTAAGTCAATTGTTTTCTTTGATGCCTTTTCATTACCTAAAATAGAACCGGATGTTTGTACCTGTATCATTAATATTATTCCAAGAACAACGCTTATTACAAATAAAATTCCTTTTTGCCAAAATTTATTCATTCTATTCCTCCATTTCAAAGTCCTCTATGTATATGGGACTGTCCCCTTTGGTAAAATCAATCATCCCGTTGGACACACCTAAATTGTTGCTGAATCTTTCGTTTATTATCTTTAGGGCAAACACTATCTGGTACTTAATATCTTGGTTCAGATTGAGCTTAATAAATGTTCCGTATTCTGTCTTCAGCAAAATGCTGTTTTTGGAATATATGCTTATGCCGCGTACAGAACTGCTGCCGAATTCATCGCTTATATAATCAATTGTGCGGAAAATTTCCTGTACATCTTCTATTCCTGTTAGCTGTATACTATCTCCTACATTGTATAATACATCAATAAAACTTTCAATAGTTAATAATTCATTTTTTTCCGAGCCTGTCCTTAAAACATAACCATTTTTATCCGTGACTATATACTCATTTTTGTATAAAATTTTATACTTTTCTTCTCTTTCACTGAGTTGTATGAGTATTTTATCGGGAAGCTCGTACACTACTCTGGCGCTTTCAACATAAACCTCATCCTCAATGAT
>DNNV01000343.1:2193-6088 GCA_003497505.1 Clostridiales bacterium
TTTCCTTAGCCCTTTTTCTGTCAATCTCAAATATTTTTTCCCCCTCTTCTATCTGAGATTTCTCTACTATATAATCTCTGTTGTATGCCTCATTTCCGGATACCTCAATAGCGGAAATATTGAAATAGTCCGTTTCGAAATATACGTGATAAATACAAAAAACAACAACTACAGCAGCCGTTATAAAAGCTGCTGTACTCACAAATAGCTTTCTGAATTTTCTTTTCTTTTTCTTTCGTTTTTTTCTTTCCTTATCCTTTGACATTGCTGGCCTTTTTTATCTTATAAATTTCATATCTCCGAAATTATTACCCCTAATTTCTGAAGCTTATCAACAAATTTTTCATATCCTCTGTTAATGTGGTGAATATTGTTTACCTTCGTTGTTCCTTCTGCTCCTATAGCTGCCAGCACCAATGCCGCACCGCCCCTCAGGTCCTTTGCTTCGACCTCTGTTCCTTGAAGTCTTTCAACACCTTCAACAATTGCGGCCCTGCCTATTATGGTTATATCCGCACCCATTTTCTGAAGCTCAGGTACATGTTTGAATCTGCTGTCAAAAACAGTTTCTTCAATTATTGTCATTCCGTCTGCTGTTGCCATGGACGCCATGAGCTGTGCCTGCATATCCGTAGGAAATCCAGGATATGGCTGTGTGGTAATTTTATCTATTGCCTTTAGTCTTCCGCTGTTGTTTACAACAATTGTACCGTGAGTTTCCCTTATTTCGCAGCCTGCATCCTCATATATTGAGGTAATTGAATTAAAATGAGACTTCTCTATGTTTCTTAAGTAAATTCTGCTCTTCATCGATGATGCTGCGCTCAAATAAGTTCCTGCCTCAATCCGGTCGGATATTATCTTATATTCTACAGTATCTACGTTTTCAATATTTTTTCCTTCAATTTCAATTATTCCCGTACCTGCACCCTCGACGTGGTATCCGCATACGTTCAAGAAATTCTGCAAGTCCACAATTTCAGGCTCTCTAGCCGGATTATATATGACCGTCCTGCCTGGAATACCCACTGCAAACAGCATTATATTTTCAGTAGCTCCAACACTGGGATAGTCAAGCATTATTTCACAGCCCTGAGGTTCTCTCACTGAGCCAATCAAAAAACCGCTTCTTTCATATATTTCTACACCAAGTTTTTTCAATCCCTTTAAATGAAGGTCAATGGGTCTGAGCCCGATTTCACACCCTCCCGGATATGCTATCTCAACATTCCCGGTTCTTTGCAAAATGGCGCCCATTAAAATAATAGATGATCTTATTTTTCTTACAAGTCGTTCAGGAACCTGATGAGTGTTAAGATTTCTTGTATCAATTAATGCAACACCCTTATCATATTGAACCGTGCACCCCATGATTCTCAAAATATCGAGCATATCTCTTACATCTTCTATATCGGGTATGTTATCAAGAAGATATTCTCTTCCGCAAATTACTGTGCTGGCCAAAATAGGAAGAGCAGCATTTTTGGATCCGCCTATGTCGACAACACCCTCAATACTGTTGCATCCCTGTATTATGAAACTTCCCATCCTTATCCCTCCGCAGAAAATATTACATATGGTATCATGATATATGTTATGCAGCGCTCTCTCACTTGTTACTTTTTGATTTTTGCTCCACAAGTCTTACCATGGTTTCATATATTTTATTTTCTACATCGGTTTTTCCCATCTTCTTGGAGTTAAGCGACATTGTTCTCAATACATTCTTATTTTCAATTATTTCCTCAATAGCCTTTATGAGATTTTCTCCATTCAAATCTTTTTCAAGTATAACCTTGGCGGCACCTTCCTTTTCAAGAGCCCTTGCATTGTATTCCTGATGATTTTCGGCTGTATATGTCTTCGGTATCAGAATGGATGGCACTCCTGTTACCGTTATTTCTGCGATAGTTATTGCTCCGGCACTTCCTATGACAATATCTGATGCTGAGAGAACCGTTGCTGCATCATACATGTAATCAAGTATTTCTATGTTGTCTCCCTGAGATATATTTTTAGAGTTTATTTCCTCCATAAATGTGGAGTAAAGCCTTTTTCCTGTAACATGGACAATCCTTATTCTTTTTTGTCCACTGTATGATTTTATAACATCAAGCATTGCTTCATTCAGGCTTATCTGACCGCCGCTTCCTCCAAAAGAATATATGAGAATTTCATCAGGTCGAAGCTTCAACTTTGCCCTCGACATTCTCCTGTCAGCAGTCAGAATTTCCTTTCTTACCGGATTGCCCACAAGCACTATTTTATTGGCAGCCTCGGCAGAAAAATATTTTTCAGCCTCTTCAAAGCTTATGCCTATTACATCCACAACCCTTGAGAGCATTTTATTCGTTATACCCGGAAATACGTTCTGCTCATGAATCATTGTGGGGATTTTTTTCATACTTGCCGCAAGTACAACGGGACCGCATACATATCCGCCTGTCCCCACCACTATATCAGGTTTGAAATCTTTTATTATTTTTAACGACTGGGCTAACCCTTTCACTGATGCTGCCAGCGTCTTTAAGTTTTCAAAGCTTATTTTCCTTCTCAGATATTTTGCGGTAACATATTTGAACTCAAAGCCTGACTTGGGTACAAGCTCGCTCTCCAGTCCATTTTTTGTTCCCACATACAATATTTCGTTTGAAGTGCTTTCATTTCTTACCTTTTGGGCTATTGCAAGGGCCGGATTTATATGGCCTCCTGTTCCTCCGCCTGTTATAAGTACTCTCATTTAATCATTCCTTCTATTCTCTATAATTACCATATAACCGGCACTAGTTCCTATATGTGTTTGAATACTTGGATATGTTCAACAAAATTCCCATTGAAAACAGCAAAAACATAAGTGACGAGCCTCCTGCGCTTATAAATGGCAGAGCTCTTCCCGTAGGCGGCATGGATGATGTGGCAACAGCCACATGAATTATAAACTGCACCAGCACAAGGGTTGTAATTCCCAGTGCTGCCAGGCTGCCGAAAAAATCCTCCGTATTCATTGCAATTCTCAATCCTCTCCATGCGAATATGACGAAACCAAGCATCAGAAGCACACATCCGATGAATCCCAGTTCCTCACCTATTATGGAAAAAATAAAATCGTTGTATGCCTCAGGTAAATAAAAAAATTTCTGTCTGCTCTTTCCTATGCCCATGCCGAACAATCCTCCCGTGCCCAGCGCATACAGTGACTGTATTATCTGAAATCCCCCTCCCAACGGATCCATGAAGGGGTCTAGAAACACGGTGATTCTTGCTATTCTGTAGGGCTGCATAGCTATGAGCACAACAACGGCCGCAACCGCAAGCACAAACAGAACCATAAGATGACCTATTCTTGCTCCGGCACAGAAAAACATAACCATGAACGTGCCTCCCAATATTACCGCTGTACTCAGGTCGTCCTGAATTGCAATCAAAAGGCAGAACATACCCATCATCATCAACGACGGAATAAACCCCTTATTGAGAGAGGTCATATTTTTTCTGTTTTTATTAAAATAGTCAGCCATGTATAAAACTCCGCCTATTTTAATTATTTCTGATGGCTGGAATGTTATGCCGGCTATACTTATCCATCTTTGGGCACCGTTAGATGCAATTCCAAGAACAACCGTCAGCAGCGCGAAGCCTACGCACAAAAACAGAATCATTTTATTCATTTTTGAATATATGACATATGGAATATTGGCAAGAAAAACCATACCCACAAGGCCGATTACACCTGCCATCACCTGCTTTTTGAGAAAATATACAGGGTCTCCTTTAAATTTATAGTATCCGTCCGGATAACTGGAGCTGTAAACCATAAGGAAACCAAAAAGCACCAGCACCACAATTATAAAAATCAGAACCCAATCAACGGTTCTTTTCCCGGATTTTCTTGCTG
>DNNV01000371.1 GCA_003497505.1 Clostridiales bacterium
TCCGATCTGATTTCCCCCTCCTGCAGAACCCTCAGCAATTTTACCTGCATTGACAGTGGCAATTCACCTACTTCATCCAAAAGGAGAGTACCGTTGTTGGCAGCTTCAAAAATTCCTATTTTTCCACCTTTTGAAGCCCCTGTAAACGCCCCTTCTTCATATCCAAAAAATTCCGACTCTATAAGACTTTCGGGTATAGCTCCGCAATTAACCTTTATGAAAGGTTTATCCTTTCTCTCACTATTGTTATAAATGTATTTAGCAAGAACCTCTTTTCCCGATCCAGTTTCCCCATAAATTATAATAGTGGTATCCACTCGAGCCACACGTTTGGCAAGCAATAGCAGGTTAAGCATCTCCTCATCCTCAGCAATTATATATTCATTGCTTGCAATTTGTCTGCTCAGCTCTTCAATCAGATTCTTGTATTTGAGATTTTCTTCGTTGCTTTTTATAACTTCTTCCTTTAATGCCTTTAATTCTGTGATATCTCTGACATTGGTAACAACCATCTGTATGTTCCCGTCTTCGTCAAAAAAAGGCGTCCCGGTAACCAGGGCACTTTTACCTGTGTTGAATTCCTGATGCAGTGTAACAGACCTCTTGCGCTTCAGAACTTCAATCGTCGCAGATTGGGATATTACACCTCTCTTAACCAAATCCGCCATGTTACACCCTATAACTTGATCTCGTCTGAGCCCTGTTATTCTCTCATAACTGTTGTTTATTAATATTGTATTTGCATTTCCGTCCGTGATGTAAATTCCGTCATAAGATGTTTCAATTATTCCTTCCAGCATGCGCAGATAATTAATATCACCAAGTGCTCCAAACATATTCACCTTCCTGACAAGCTATCATTGCATATTACCGACAATTAGCAGCCATTTCTCCTTATCACTAATATGTATTAATTGAAAATCCATCAGATATTATTCCCTCTCCGTGCTTGATTTCGATTTTTTTGAGATATCCTATCAATCCGTTGGGTACTGCCACTTCAATTCCTTCTGACACTAATATTTTCATTTTTCCGTCAATATTTGCTCGTTCCTCCGGAACAAGTCCATAAGTAGGATTTCCTCATCCGTTACCTGCATGATTGTACACAACTTTGTATATTTTACTCTGATTTTCCTGTTTGCCAAGCTCTGTGCTCATTGCTGCTACTGCATTTTCGCTTATGGATATTTCCAGAAGCGGAGCTTCCGCAACGACATCTTGAGGTTTTTCCTCTGCGATGGGAGGTACTTCCTTTGCGGCCTCCTGTATGTTTTGTACTTCCTCATTGCTGCATCCGGATAAAGCAAGTATACAAATTAATATAAAAAACAGCTTTTTCATACCATCCTCCGATGAATTTATAGGTTTTTCAGCTGATTTTGAAGCAGGACACCGACTATGTCCGCAAATCTTTCAAGGTTGTTTATTCTTACAAAATTATGTCCGTATATTTTCTTAGCAGAAGGCAGGTCCTCATCCTCTCCGGTGAATACACACAGTATCGTATTTCCCTTCATCATTCCTCTTTTCACTTCATAAGCCGTGTCATTGACTCCCTTTGCTCCTGAATATTCAGTGCGCAGGGGTATGATGCCTGTACCTGGATTTACTTCAATGTCATTTGGCTTGCAGTCAGAAAGAACAATCAATATTTTATTTTCACTCTGAGCTTCTCCCATCATGTGAAGAGCTGTCCTTATGGCCAATCCATCCCTGTTTGATCCTGATGCCCTGTAGTTGAAAATTCTGTCGTTCTTGTCACCTTCATTATAATCTCTATAAAGATTGATGATTGTATAGCCTCTCAGGCTGCAGAAGGAATAGACCTTAGTCGGTATACCACATCTGCTCAGACTTTCGGCTATAATGTAGCCTTGTGCCGCAATAATTTCCTGCCTCTCACACTGAGAAGCGGAACTGTCAAGCAGTATGTCCACAGTAATATTTCCTATGTCATTTTTCAGGTCCTTGTCAAACACTCTGTTATCATTGACATATATGCTGCGCCATATTTTATTGGCATCTAATTTTCCGGATTTTGATCTGACCATGGAGGATTCAAAGTTCACAAGCATTGTATTTCTTATTTTGTTTGTAAGGTTTGAGATGCTGTTGTTGTTTCTGGCATAGTTGTCGTAAAAATAATCGACGTTGCTCTCTCTTTGCTCCTTTGCAAGCTTTCTTATATACATTGAGTCCGCATCTGGATCCTCCGGATTTTCAAATTCACCCCTTGTAAAATGAAGCCTTGATTTCTTGTGATTGTCAACACATAAAATTTTCTCAATAACATTCAGTTTATGCTCGGGAAGTATGGGTAGTCCGTAGTATCTCTGTATGTAGCTTCTGTCCGCTGCAGTTTTCTTTCCAGAAAACTTACGGAGCTTGAGGCTTTTCATCTTCATATCCTCATCCTGCTCAAAGTATACATCTCTTGTAGTTTCGGCAGATTCTATAATCAGATTTTTCATGAGATGATAGCCTGAATCCTCAGATTTTTCATCCTCACGCCTTTCAAAGCTCTTTATCCCTGACGGCTTTTTGCCTTCCATGAAGTCCTGAAGCTTGACCTCATAGCTTCCTGCCCTGAATTTGAAGTATTTTTTGATTACTTCATTCATTTTATTAATTATCTGCTCAGCATCCATGTGCTCATCAAATGTAAGCTCATTTAATATTTCAATGGTACGGACTTCGGCATCAATCTCTTCTCCTAAAACTCTTTTATAATAAGTTTTTTTCAACTCATTGAGCTGCGCTCTTTCATGCTGAGGCATTTCTCCCCTAAGCACTTTTTCCGAATAACTTCGGCGCAGCTGGAAAAGCACCGGCCGTTCCTCAACGGATTTTGCATATATTCCGTTTTCCAGCCCCAGCCATGTAAGCTGCTCATAAAATTCATGGTCGCTGTCAGTTCTCAGGTAATCAAAGAATTTTTCCAAAATATCATAGTCGTAGTATTTATGTGCGGCACCGATAATATAGTTTCCGTAGATTTCAGCTCTTCCTTCTTCATCAAAGTCCTTGAAATCAGTCTGAAAGGAATAGTCACCAGATGCATTCCATATTATATTAAGCGCGCGCTTTTTCTCATCTCTTTGCTTTATCATATCAGTTGGTGAAAATTTCTTTCCTTTCAAGTTTATTGGGTATTCTCAGTCTTATAACATCCTCAATAAGCTTTCTTTCAAAATCGTCAAAGGATTTATTTGTAATACCCATTTCAAGTGCCTTGTTTGCCTCAAGCCCTCTATCCATGAGGTGTATAGCTCCTATAAGGCCTCTCAAGTCCACCGACTTAGTGGAAATTTCAGAATTCTCGCTTTTATGCTTCAAATCCTGGAAAAGCCCTGCAAACTGGTCAATGTGCTCTTCCTTTATATTATCAAACTCCCTGAGAAGAAGCTTTTTAAGATTTTCTGTTGAAATTGAAGGCATATCAATAACCATAAAACGCGATGTCAAAGCCTCGTTGAGCTCCCTGGTTCCCGCATAGCCGTAGTTCATGGTTCCTATGAACCTCACAGCGT
>DNNV01000002.1 GCA_003497505.1 Clostridiales bacterium
TTTTGGTTCAAAAATACAGGCTCACTTTTTAAACGTAATGGCGTAGTGGAAAAAATAAATCCATTTAAGCAAACCAGTATGGCGAAAGAGCTTGGCATAGATATTTCAGACGGAAAGAGGTTGTTTTGATAGAACTTTGGGCCAACCAGAGGTAACGGCATAGTAAAGCATATGAAGAACACCCAGCCTAAGCAGAAAAAGGTTGTCGTAAATGATATAATCAGCGGCAACTTTTTTATTGTAAGGAAGACATCAATCTTAATTTTCTATTTAATCATTTTGTCACATATGCTATAATACTTTATAATAAAAGAGAAAAGAGGAAAATATATGGGACAGGCAAGCATTGGTGACTTGTTAAATGATAAAGCAAGGGAGCAAATGAGAAGTATGGTTGATACAGGGAAAAATATTTCAGATCTGAAGGCCGGAGAAAAGACCGACGGATTTTATCTTATAAAGAGCTTTGATGTAAAGAAAACTACTAATGGTAAACAGTATATAGATATTGATCTTGTTGATAAAACAGGAGAAATAAATGCGAAGATATGGGAGTATTCAGAGGAAAAGGAAGCGCTTGTGGCAAGCAGCTCAATTGTCAAGGTGAGGGGAGAGGTTCTGGAATGGAACGGCTCGAAGCAGCTAAAGGTGAATAAAATAAGACCTGCTTCGGAAATGGATTCGGTGAAAATATCGGAATTGATACCGTCTGCACCTGTTGACAAGGAAGAGATGTTTGATGAGGTTAAATCATATGTGAATAAAATAAAAGACACCGAGATAAGGATGTTGGTGGACACAATTATATCTAAGTATTCAAGCAAGCTATACTACTATCCGGCTGCAAAGAAAAACCACCATTCATATATGAGCGGACTTTTGTACCACATGATGAGAATGCTTCAGTCAGGAGAAAAGCTGGGTCAGGTATACGACTTTCTCAATATGGACTATGTGTATGCAGGAGTTATTCTTCACGACATTTGCAAAATACTTGAAATGGATTCCGACGAATATGGGGTTGTTTCGGACTATACAATGGAAGGAAAGCTGCTTGGACACATTATTCAGGGTATAAAGGAAATAGAAATCGAAGGAGAAAAGCTGGGCATCAGCAGGGAAAAAAGCGTGGTGCTCCAGCATATGGTGCTGTCACATCACTATGAGCCGGAATTCGGAAGTCCGAAGAAGCCAATGACTCCTGAAGCGGAATTGCTTCATTTCTTAGACATAATCGATGCAAGAATGTTTGACTTCCAGCATGCTGTTGAAGGTGTTCAGCCGGGACATTTTACAGATAAAATATGGCTTCTGGACAACAGAAACTTATATAGAACTACGAATTAAAACCGGAGGATTTATGGGATTAAATATAATTGCAGGGCGTGCCAAGACGGGCAAGTCCACGTATGTTTATGACAGCATAAATAAAGAGATAAAACGCGGAAATTCTGCTGCCCTGCTGCTCATAGTGCCTGAGCAGATGACATATCAGGCAGAATATGAAATCATTGATTGTATAGGAGACCAAGGCATAATGGATGCCGAGGTGCTTAGCTTCACGCGACTGGGATACAAGGTCTTTGAGGAGGTAGGAGGGCTTAAGGTCCAGGAAATAAACAGCTACGGCAAAATTATGCTTCTGAAGCAGATATTTGAGGAGAATAAGGACCAGTTGAAGCTGTTTACAAAGGCATCCAGGCAGGAGGGGTTTCTGAGGGAGTTTGATGCTCTCATAAGTGAATTGAAGCAGGATTGCATAAGCGTTGAGTTTCTGGAGCAGGTAATTAAGCACAAGGTAAGAGAAGACGCAAATCAGCTTCTTACCAAAAAGCTTGAGGATATTATTAAAATTTACGGAGAAATAAAAAAGCGTACAGAGGGTGTGTTTTTTGACGAAGAGGATAAAACGGACCTTCTTATTTCTGCTGTTCAGCATTCTTCCTTCATAAAAAACTCTCGCATATGGATTGACGGATTTGAAAGCTTCAATATGCAGAGGCATAGGCTTATAAAAGAACTGATTAGGTATGCGGAGGAGGTATACATAACTCTTGATATGGACTCTGCATCATTTGATAACCTCAGCAACACGGATGACTGGGAGGCCTTCAGTACGGTTCACTCTACCTATAAGAACCTCATAAGGGACATAGACTGTAAAATAAAAATAATTTCATTAGATAATAACTCGATGAACAATGAGATGAAAACAATTGAAAGAAATATATTTTCAGTTAACCCTGGCTTATATTCTGAGCAAACCAATAGGATTAACATACTTTCTTCTCTCAATCCCTATACGGAAACCGAAAGCGCAGCAGCGAAAATAATTTCATTGGTCAGAGACCATGGATACAGATGGAAGGATATAGCTGTTGCAACCGGCGATATGGATACCTACGGAATAAATATCAAAAAGGTTTTTACACAATATGAAATACCACATTTTCTTGACTATAAAAGAGACATTATGGGAAACCCTCTTACGAAATTCATACTGTCTCTTTTAGATATTTTCATCTATAATTTCAGACATGACAGCGTTTTTGAACTTCTGAAAACAGGATTTTACCCCCTCGATTATGATGAGGTGAGCAGAATGGAAAACTTTGCTCTTCAATACGGTATAAAGGGGGACAAGTGGTTCAGACCATTTGCTTTTAATGCTGAGAATATTGATTATTTCAACAGCCTTCGCGAGAAATTCGCATCAGGATTTAAAAACGGAAGAAAGAAATTCAGAGAATTGAAAACCACTCTTGATATTACCATGTTCCTGTTTGATTTTATGAAGGAATACAAGGTCCAGGAGAAAATTGAGAAACAGGTTGAAGTATTCAAAAAATCAGAACTGTATGAATTATCCGGTGAAAATGCGCAAATATGGAATTATGTAATAGACATACTTGAGCAGATAGTGCTGGCCGGAGGGGATATTGAAATTACTCCTGCGGAGTACAGAAAAATGATTGATGCAGGCTTCAATGAGGTTAAAATAAGTATTATACCACCAACATTGGACAAGGTTACAGTCAGTGATATAGAAAAGGCATCAATAAAGCCAACAAAGGTTCTTTTCATATTGGGAGCAAACGAAGGAAGCATCAACTCCGGAAACAGCGAAAAGGGTCTGCTCCTTGATGAGGAGAGAGAGATACTTGCCAAATCAGGCATGAACATGCTCAATGGCTCGGATTACTATCTGTACAGGGAAAAGCACATACTTTACAAGCTGTTTACATGTGCTTCAGATCATATATTTTTGAGCTGGGCACAGGGGACAGCAGAAGGAAGGGCGCTGCAGGCATCAATTTATGCGGATAAATTCAAACAGCTGTTTCCCGCAGTCAAGGAACAATCAGACTTAAATGCAGCTGAAGAAGATAAGGTGTCCAACAGCAGGGGAACCGCCGGATATCTTATTGCAGCAGTAAGAGATTTCGTTGAGGGGAAAGGCATAGACAGCATATGGCAGGATGTGTATGCGTGGTATGAAAAAAACGAAGAAAATATGCATGTCATGATAAAGAATGGATTGCTGCATGAAAACAAGGCATATAAAATAACGAGCGAGAATTTGAAAAAAATACATAATGCGCCTGTGTCTATGTCTGTCTCAAAGCTTGAAAACTTTGCCGCATGCCCGTTTAAATTTTTTATGGACGGTATTATTAAACCCCGTCCGAGAATTGTACAGAAGGTTGAATTTTATGACCTGGGAAATATTTATCATCAGGCTGTGGAGCAATTCACAAAGCAAATAACAGAAAATACCGAAAATATTGATAATCTCAATAAGGATGAGATATATTCACTGTCTCAGTCCTGTGCTGAGAAGGTACTTGATGAAGGGGAAATGGATTATACTGCTCTTAATGCAAACCAGCGCAGTATATATATGAAGGAAAAAATAAAAAGGCTCATAGGCAGAGCGGCGGATACCATAGTGGAGCAACTGAAAAAGGGCAATTTCAGGCCCTCCTGCACAGAGCTCGTTATAGGTGAAGAAGGCTCACAGGCAATCGAGCCCTTGAGAATAAAAATAAGCGATGATGTAAGTGTATTGCTGCAGGGTAGAATTGACAGAGTGGATACCCTGCAGAAGGACGGAAAAACATATATAAATATAATAGACTACAAATCCTCCTACAAGGATATTGATTTATCCGATGCGGTGCAGGGGTTACAACTCCAGCTCCTGGTTTATATGTCAGCAATAATCAGGAACGGAGAAAAATTGTTCCGTACAGAAACAGAAATAGGTGGAGCGTACTATTTTTGTATAGATGATCCTCTGATAGACGGAGATGAGGTGTTGGCGGAGAACTCACAGAGAGAAATATTCAAGCAGCTTTCGCTGAAAGGATACATTGTGGAAGATGCTGACATCATTTCAAATATGGACAGAGAAATAGCCGAATCAAGAAAATCGGACGTAATTCCTGTTTCCCTGAACAAGGACGGAAGCACCTCCAAGTCTTCAAAAACACTTACTGTTGATGAATTCAGAGCGGTGTTGGACAAAACTGACAGTGTTGCTGCAGATATGGCGGAAAAGATAATGGACGGCAATATAGATATAATGCCATTCAAAAAGGAAGCTGACGGCAGGACCCCATGCCAATACTGTGAATACAAGGGTGTATGCCAGTTTGACCCGGCAGTGGGCAACAGCTACAGAAAAATAAAAAAGCTTAAAAAGGATGATATATTGTCAGAGATTCTCGAGGAAGGCGGTGCAAATGCATGAAATTCAGCTTTAGCCAGCAAGAGGTTATAGATTTACGGAACAAAAACATACTGGTGTCGGCAGCTGCGGGTTCAGGCAAGACAACCGTTCTTGTTGAAAGAATAATTCGTCTTATTATAAATGAAAAAGAAGATATTGATAAATTTCTCATAGTAACATTTACGAATGCTGCAGCCAACGGGATGAAGCAAAAGATACACAAGGCTCTCATTAAAGAGCTGCAGTCAGGCGAAAACAAGGCTCATTTGGTTAAACAGCTTAATTTGCTGAACAGATCCAGCATTTCAACAATTCATGCATTCTGTATCGACATTGTGAGGAAGAATTTTCATGTAATAGGTATAGACCCGAATTTCCGAATAGGCGATACAAATGAAGTTGAGATACTGCTGCAAGAAGCAATAGATGATATTTTAGAGAAATACTATGAGGAAAGGCCAGAGGGATTTATACACCTGGTTGAAGGCTTTACAGGAAATCGCGGAGACGGTGAGCTGAACGAAATAATTAAAGATATCTATAAATTTTCTCTTAGCTTTCCTGAACCCCTTAAATGGCTTTATGAATCCGTAGAAATGCTTTCAATGCATGGAGATGAGTTGGAGAATTCGAAATGGATGAATGCGGTCAGGGAAAGCCTGACTTTGCAGCTTGACGGAGCAGAGGAAATGCTGACATCCGCTATCGGCTTATGCCGGGAGGATGACGGTCCGTCTGTGTACGAAGAGGCATTATCTGAAGACTTGAATAATTTAAGTAATCTCAAGATGCTTCTGAGAAGTGACTTCAGAGGCTTTATCCGACATGCTCACGGCGTGGTATTTCCTGCGCTGAAGGCGTTGAGAGGCGAGGCGAAAGAAGCCACAGACCCGGAGAAGCAGGAGGAAGCCAAGTCTCTGAGAGAAGAATACAAGAAAATTATAAGCAATATAAAAAAAATGATACCCAACAGGGAGCTCTCGGAATTTGTTCATGACATTAATTATATGTATCCTCCAATGCATGCTCTTTACAATATTATAAGTGAATTAGACGCCTTGTTTAAAATCAGAAAGATGGAGAAGGCAATTGCCGATTTCAACGATGTTGAACACTATGCTCTTCATATACTCAGGCAGGAAGACATTGGAGAACGGTACAAAAATAAGTTCAAATATATTTTTATAGATGAATATCAGGACAGCAACAGCCTTCAGGAAGAGCTCATAAGCACTATAAAAAGGGAGAACAACATGTTTATGGTAGGTGATGTGAAGCAGAGCATCTACCGCTTCAGGCTGTCCGACCCG
>DNNV01000059.1 GCA_003497505.1 Clostridiales bacterium
TTAAAAAAAGTCAGAATTAAGTCCGTATTTTCCATATTTGAGCCTGTGGTTACAGAACCTCTGGAGCTGTGCTGCCTGAAGGCCGTTCTGGATGACATGGGCATTGAAAATTATATAGCAGACAGCCTTTTCGGACTGAAGGAGCCTGAAGGAAAAGTTCCTGATGCCGTGGTGCTGACAGGCTACAACGTGGCAGAAAATGAAATCCTGAATGAAGCCGCACGCTTAAAGCCCATGTATCCCGGCACAAAAATTATTGTGGGAGGCGTGCATGTTCAAATTAATCCCAAAGCATTTCACTCTGAGCACATCGACTTTGTATTCCGTACAGGCAGACTGGATGCATTCAGAGGCCTCATAGAAAAAATAGCGGACAGTTCTCCCGGTTTCGTGGATGGAGTTGATTTCAAGCTGAAGGATGCCCACGAAAATGAAGTATGGCACGAGGGCAATGTTACGGTGTTGCATGAAGCCGAAGGTATATATCCCGACAGGACACTGTTCAATCGCTTCCGTCACCATATGCGGTATCTTGACAAAAAAAATGTTGCTCTTATAAAGGGCAGCACCGGATGTCCCTACGGCTGCTCCTACTGTTTCTGCAAGCTTCTTAACAGCGGGAATTACGTGAAGCCCGACTACAAAAGTATGGTCGCTGAAATGGAAAGCATTGATGCAGATTATTTCTGGATTGTTGATGATGTTTTGTTCACAAACAGAAATGATGCCGTCGAATTCATAGATGCTATAAAGAAAAGCGCACGAAAATTCAAAATAATCGGATACCTCAGGGCGGATTTCATTTTAAGAGAAAAGGACATGCTGCCTGTGCTGAGGGACGCCGGACTGGAAGAAATCATAGTTGGCTTTGAATCTCCCAGCAACGACGAGCTCAAGGGATATTCCAAGACGACGAACGCGCTGAACTATCCCGATGTCATTTCTTTGCTCAGGGAAAGCAATATTGATTTGACAGCTTTGTTCATGGTACAGCCTGATTATAAAGTAAATGATTTCTTTAATTTATATAAATTTATAAAAAATAACAATATAGATGTATATACCATATCAATTTTGACCCCCATAAAGGGCACCGTGGATTATGAGGCATTGGAGAGCTCTCTTCTGACGAAGAATCCCGAAAAATTTGATTTCCTGCACCTGGTTATGAAGCCCCTGTTGCCGAAGCCGCTGTTTTACCTTCTGTTTTACGGCATTCATATAAAGCTGCTGAAATCCAAAAGAATCCGGAAATATTTAATTTTACTCTTGCGTGGACGTTCCGGAGAACAGGAGAATCTATGAAAAAAAGCATATGGAATTTCTGGGCGGACAAGTATGACACCCTATGGGTTCAGAAATATTCACTGAAGCCCACAAGAAACTATATATTGGAAGCACTCTCTCAATTTAAGGGAGATAATTACATGAAGGTGCTGGATTTGGGCTGCGGCTCAGGGCAGCTTATTGCGGAGATATCAGGAAACTTCAGCAATATTGAAATAACCGGAATAGATTTTTCAGAAAAAATGCTGGAAATTTCAAAATCAAGAAATCCTCAGGCCCGCCACATTAATCTGAATGCGGGGGAGCTGCACAAGCTGGACGGAAGCTATGACCTTATAATATGCACTCATTCTCTGCCCTATTACAAAAAACCCGAAAGCGTAATGAGAGAGCTGGGAAGATTGCTGACTGATAACGGAAGAATACTCATGGGCTTTGCCAGCGGCAACAGCCTCTATGACAAATTCATACTGTCATTTGTGAAGCTTACCACCGGTCCCGCAAATTATCCATCCGATAAAGAATTTAGAAAATTAGTATCTCCGTACCTTATGGCAGAAAATTTAAAAATAATAAAGGAAAAGTTTTTTATGCCGAGGATTGCAGTATACACTCTGAGAAAGGCAAGCATATGAAAGTTTTGTTAATAAGACCACGACCTCACAAAGAGACCATCGGTCTGCAGCATGTTATGATCTGTGAACCCTTGGAGCTTGAATACCTGAGCTCCAACGTACCTGATGAAATCAAGGACCTTGTGGATATCAAAATAATAGATTTAATCGTTGAGAAAAAGAAATATGAGGATATGCTCAGGGATGAACAGCCTGATTTTGTTTTATTCACGGGTTACATAACTCATGTTGGTATAATAAGGGACATGTCTGAAACAGCTAAAAAGCTTATACCTCATGTGAAAACCGGTGCGGGAGGCGTGCACGCCGAGGTCGTTTCCACAGATTTCAAATCTGAATTCATAGACTTCGTGTACGACAGAAATGGTATTGAAGGCTTTAATTTAACTCTGAAAATGCTGCTAAACAACAGCAGCACAACAGAAATACAAAATGCACTTGTCAATGCTCCCGATAAAAGCACAAACTTCAGCTTCAGACATCCTGACAGAAGCGCAGTTTCAAAATACAGAGAAAAATATTACTACATGTTTCACAGTCCCTGCGCACTGATAAAAACCTCATTCGGCTGCCCCTATGACTGTTCGTTTTGCTTCTGCAGAGAAATTACAGGAGGAAGGTATTTCGCAAGAGACATGGAGGACGTAATAAATGAGCTTAAATTCATTCCCGAGGAAGAAATATATATTGTGGATGATGATTTTCTGTTCAGCAGGGAGAGACTCAGGAAATTCATAGACTTGATTTCAGAAGAAAACATAAAGAAGAAATTTCTTGTTTACGGAAGAGCTGATTTCATTGCAGAGAATGCCGATATTATGGCTCAGCTCAAAGCTGTGGGGCTTCAGGCGGTAATCGTGGGAATTGAATCCGTAAGAGCCTCGGATTTAAAGCTCTACAACAAAAGAACAACCAGAGAAATAAATGAGAAATGCATCAAAATACTGAAGGCCCTGGATATAGAACTATATGCAACATTGATTATTCCTCTGGATTACACTGCAAATGACTTCAGAGAGCTGACAGCATGGCTAAGAAATCTCAATGTCAGGTTCGTAAATCTGCAGCCTCTCACTCCCCTTCCTGGGACCGAAATTTTCGATTCCTATGCTTCACGTCTTCTTGTAAAAAGAGAAGACTATGAGGTATGGGACATGGCTCACGTGGTGCTGAAACCCGAATTTATGAGCATAAGGCGGTTTTACCGTGAGCTTCTGAGAGCATATTACAAGGTTATAATGCGGCCAAAACATATATTTGCGCTAATTAAGAAATACGGTATGGGTGCAAATATAAAAATGCTGGCAGGCAGCAGCCTTGTGAGCATGCAGTATATGCACAAGATTGTGAGGGGACGTTAATGAAAAAAATATTGCTTATACAGCCCAGTCCTTATGACAGCAACCACATGCCAATCAAGAAAAAAAGGCTGTACTTTGTG
>DNNV01000312.1 GCA_003497505.1 Clostridiales bacterium
CAATAATATACACCTGCTTCTAGTCTCAACTGGAATTGGGCTCCATCTTCAATTGCCGACCAGCTTACTCTGTTTCCGGATAAATCGTAGACATAAAGATGTATTTCTTCTTTCGTTCTATAACCATAACAAATACGTCTCCCTTTGAATGTGTCATTTTCCATTACAAATATCTGAGGTATATCGTTAACAAAAGGTGTGTTCAATCGAATCACCATAGTTTGAGCCGTCGGAAACGTAATGTTCGCCGAATCCAATAATCGATAACTTGTAGTAGTATCTGTTGCCCAGGTTCCACTGGTTTTAGATACTTGCAATGTTTTAAACTTCCTTGTTAACTGCGTTTCGGAGTATTTCTGCTGAGCGAAATGACGAATCAAAGGATATCTGACACTGAATCTCCCAGATTTTCCAGCTTCCAATCCAATAAAGATCCTTCCTCGTGCCAAACCATATCGATCAGTGCATATAGTTTCCATTTTCAAAAATTCGTAACCGGAATTTTTTTCTAATTTTTTTTGATTTATTACCGTTGATGCCGTATCACTAAATTCTTCGAAATTAATGCTTGGCATTCCACCTGTATATAATCGCAAATCAGCATTTGCAACCACAAAATCTTGGCGCCTAACACTACCAGTCAAATTAAACAAAAGGCCGACTCTGCTTGTTCCATCGGATTGAAAGATGACTTCATTTACATTTGTCATAAAATAAGTATTGTCTACTATTTCGTTTAAAGAATTAACTTTTGTAGCACCTGAAATAAAAGGTGCTATTTCAACACCATCTCTAAATGAATAGTCATAAGTTAAGTATTCTCTGCCTTTCATTCGACCACATTCCCTCCAATAAAATCTAAACCTAAGTTTTTTACGCTTTCGTATAACGATTGAGTAATCGTGTACGTACCTACACGAACACCCTTAGATTTATACTTATCCAAAACGCTAATATCTGATAGCAATAACGACTGTTCAATCCCTACCGCAGTATAGGGCGTATTAGAAAATACATGCTTATCAAATTCTGGGGTGTTTGTGTAAAAAACTGTTAGAAATGCTTCAGGCCAATAATTTCTCAATCCTGGCGCTGCGGTATAGTTACACAAAATAGTTCCTTGATTATTATTAAAGCCATATTTCTTCATCAAATTACAAAAACTTTCCAAATCTGAGTCGTTAGTGAATTTCTTCAATTCAATTTGTGGGTAAAGCCCGACTTTTTTGCAATATGACAAGCAACTTTCTAATGTTGGGATCCTTTCCCCGGGATAAACAGAAACTCCGTTACCAGCATCTATAATTAATTGGTTTATTTGAGCAGATGTTAAATCTGTAAAAACACCAGTGCCATTAGTCATTCTGTCAACAGTATCATCGTGAAAACAATACCAAATACCGTCCGCCGAACGTTGTGCATCTGTTTCGATGCCGTCATACCCTGCAAGAAAAGCTAGTTCAAATGCTTTCATCGTATTTTCTGGGCATACTGCTTCATGGCCTCTATGAGCAATAAATTTAGTTCTTGGGTCGGTATTGTATTGGGCAGCTGAATTAGCTACTAATGTAGTTTGATCTGTAAAATCTAATCTTCGAGCGAGGTTATTAAAAGACGCTTTATCTTCTGGTTTTCTAGCGTCGATCAACTCTGTTAGCACGACACCTCCAGGGTCAATGGATTCAATTATTTCTCTGTTTTGTTTAATAAAGTTTTTCCATGAATCTGATTCAGAATCCATAAAATCCTCCCAAGTTAATTTTCCCGAATCAATATAATCATTAAAAAGTCGATACAATTCTTTAAATGTAAACCAATAATTAGAGTCTTTAAAAGGTTGTGTATAGATTGATTTTTCTACTGTGTAGTAAAATGATTTCGTTGAGAATTGTTCAGCCCACGCACCATTCGTTAGTTCTTTCCTGAAACTGAAGTAAGCTTCATTTCGTCCTACCATCTGCATTGCATTCGCTGATAACGTGTATTTTAAAGTGCCTTTAGTATCGTCATATGAGGTTACAGGTTCTTCTGATACTCCTTGACCAGTAACTTCTCTTGCCATAAGACAAAAAAATGGTTTTAACCCTGCGAAATTTTTAATTGTTCCATTTTCTAGCACAGTTACCTCAAATAACTGTGTTTCATCATCAGCTTGTCGTACTTTAACTTCACCAACTAAATTATCTTCTGTTGTTGATAGCATTAATTTGTGTGTGATTGTTGCCAAATGTCATCACTCCTAAAAATCAATATGTTCGCGCGGATTAATAAAATCATCCGAACTTGGCCAAGGCCCGTTTGTAAAAAATTGAAAGTGTAAATGCGGACCTGTACTTGGTCCTGTTGTCCCCATGTTTCCGATTTGTTGCCCTTGTTTTACGGTGTCTCCAACTGAAACTCGCAATTGACTTTGATGTGCGTATCCTGTGTATAGTCCGTCAGAGTGCTTGATAACAACATAGTTTCCGTACCATTCAGGATAACTTCCAGCAATCACGACTTCTCCTGCAGCCGAAGCATAAATAGGGGTGCTTGGATTT
>DNNV01000114.1 GCA_003497505.1 Clostridiales bacterium
TTATTTTTCTTTCGGTAATCATAACATCCGTCTTGCCCATAATAATAAAGGTATTCAATTTAGTTGACTTAGATTTATTGATAAAAAAATTTCATTTGCCTTTTACATTTGGTTACGTTGGGTATTATATAGGTGGATATTATCTTGGAAGGTATGAAATCAGCAAAAGCTGCAGGAATATTTTCTATATATCAGGTTTATTGGGGGTAATATGTACATATACATTTACCAATATTATTTCAATGCGGGCAGGTAAGGCAGACAGCACATTTTACAGTTACTTTGCACCTAATGTGGCGGCTGCAAGCATAGCATTATTTCTGTTTTTTAAATATGAGGTTTCAAAGATTAGGTTTAATAAAAATACTGTGAAGATTATCAGCATATTGTCTGATAGCTCCTTCGGAATTTACCTGATCCATGATTTTTTTAATATGCTTATGCTAAAGGCCGGTATTGATACACTTAATTATAATGCGGTTTTATCTGTTCCGCTTGCGGCGGTAACAATATTTGCTGCGAGCTTTGCAGCAAGTTTCATAATAGGAAAAATCCCTTTGCTAAAAAGGATAGTTTGAAAAATTTAATTATAGGAGGAAATTATGAGCAAAATATATTCAGGAGAGGTACAATATCATATCGATATGAAGGAAGGCGATGTCGGAAAGTATGTTATACTACCCGGAGACCCGAAACGATGCGAAAAGATTGCGAAACATTTCGATGATGCAAGGCTGGTTGCAGATCATAGAGAATTTGTTACATACACAGGCTATTTGGATGGTGTGAAGGTGAGCGTGACATCCACAGGCATAGGAGGTCCTTCAGCCTCAATAGCCATGGAAGAGCTCGCCAATATAGGAGCTGATACATTTATCCGGGTGGGAACAAGCGGAGGAATGGACGTAAATGTAATGGGAGGAGATTTGGTAATAGCTTCTGGTGCCATAAGAATGGAAGGAACAGGCAGAGAGTATGCTCCTATGGAATTTCCGGCAGTTGCAAATTACCAGGTACTCAATGCGCTGGTAAAAGCATCACAAAATCTTGAAAAAAAATATCATGTGGGAGTTGTTCAGTGCAAGGATGCATATTACGGTCAGCATGAGCCTGAAACAAAGCCAGTAAGCTATGATTTGATGAATAAATGGGAGGCGTGGCTGAGATTGGGCGCTTTGGCTTCAGAAATGGAATCAGCTGCTCTCTTCATTGTTGGGGCATATCGTAAGGTAAGAGTTGGCGCAGTCTTGAGTGTAGTGGCAAATCAGGAAAGAAGGAAGCTTGGACTTGAAGATCCGCAGGTTCACGATACGGAAGATGCCATAAAGGCTGCAGTGGAAGCCATAAGAATCTTAATTAAGGAAGACAAATAAAAAATAGAACTTGACGACACACAGGGGACGATGTCCCCTGATTTTATTTTGCATTAATATTTATAAATTCAGCCTTTAGCTTTGAATACATTATTTTCTGGCTGCTATACAGCCCGTAATATCCGGAAAGCATGTAGCTTATGCTGCAGGCAATTGCAAAAAGTATAATTCCGTCAGCACCAAAAAGCTCAATACTTAATACAATTGATGCTATTGGGGCGTTAACTACGCCGCAGAACAGTGCAACAAGGCCAACAGCGGCAGAGAACCCAGGATTGAGCCCTAAAAGTCCGCCTACAAAGCATCCAAAAGTTGATCCTATGAAAAATGTAGGGACAATTTCGCCTCCTTTAAACCCTGCTCCTATGGTTATTGCCGTAAAAATTATTTTCAAAATAAATGCTTCTGGTCTTGCGATGCCGTTAACAGCATTTTCAATTATATCCATGCCTGCTCCGTTGTATTCCTTTGTACCCACTAGCAATGTTAGGAGGACAATTATTATGCCTCCAACCATTCCCCTATAATAATCGCTGCTGATTTTATGCTTCATGAGGTGCTCTGTTTTGTGCATGGAAACGCAAAAAACGATGCTGAGCACTGCGCAAAATGCCGCAAGCACAGACGTGAGGGCTATGGTTTTAAGAGATAATTCAGGTGTGCTGCCAAGTATAAAATGAACAGGCTCCATGCCGAAATGAACGGAGATACCATATGCAAACAATGATGAAATAAGGCACGGAACCAGACTTGAATAATAAATTATTCCTATGCTTATTACCTCCATAGCAAACAGAACGGCTGTGAGGGGGGTGCCGAACAACGCTGAAAATACACCGCTCATACCGCAAAGTACAATAAGATGCATGTCCTTGTTGTCAAGCCGAAAAAGCCTGCCTGCAAAGGAGCCTATACTGCCTCCCAGCTGCAGCGCAGCACCTTCTCTTCCCGCAGAGCCTCCTAACAGATGCGTTACCACGGTACTGACAAATATCAGCGGTGCAAGTTTAATTGGGGCGTGTTCATCTGTACGTATTGAATTTATTATTTGATTTGTACCTGTTGAGTCACTCATTTTAAATAATCTGTAAAGCTCTGCTATGGCAATGCCGCCAATGGGTAAAAAATAAATAATCCAGCTGTTAAGTATCCTGAATTCAGTTGCCTTTTCAACGCTTACATGAAAAATTACCCCGATAATTCCGCTGATGACTCCTGTGATTCCGGCTAAAATAAGCCATTTAAAAAATGTGCGGACATAGTTCATGGCTGAACTATATTTTCTGTTTAATAATTCCAATTTTACACTTCCTATCAATTGACTTTTTAATTAAAATTTCAAATTTTATTTTATCACAATTATACATATTGTCAAAAAAATCTGATAAAAAAATGCCATTAATACCGTATTGACATTAATATAAAACCATTTATATATTGAGTTTTCAATGTTAGCATGTAATAACAAAATAATATCGGATATTCTGATGAAGA
>DNNV01000326.1 GCA_003497505.1 Clostridiales bacterium
TAGAAATAGGTATGGTTTTAGGAGAGAGCTGGACCAAGGACTATGCCGTTATGCTTTACTCCGTACTTACATACCAGGTGCGACTGTTTACCTTTTTTACACCGAAGGAAATCAAAAAAATCCTGCTGGCTCTTGAATATACTACAGAAGGCAAAAGAATTGTGGACTTTGATTTATATTATAAAAATAAAAAAATCCACTGGGAAAAGACTGCTGCCAATTCCAAGGAAAGAAAAACAAAGCTTGAAATGGTTAAAGAATACAGAATGAATATGTATAAAAAACTTAGCTCTGAGGATATAGATGTCTTGGAGAAAATGGAAAAATCCCTATAAAAAAAGATTGAAAAAGAACAATGTTCTTTTTCAATCTTTTTTAGTGCCGCAGAAGGGACTTGAACCCCCACGGTGTTGCCACCAACGGATTTTGAGTCCGTCACGTCTGCCATTCCATCACTGCGGCTTGACCACTTAGAAATACTATCATACTCTAAAGTAAAAATCAAGATATTTTTTTCATTTTTAAGTGGTAAATTTTTCATGGCTGCTAGCTTTCAAAGCTGGCATATTCTATTCCGTCCCGTTCTTCCGGCGTGACTACTTCAACCTTTGAAATCCTGTCGAATTTCTTTTCGATTTTATTTGATGTAATGTTGATTTTATCCACATCATCGTAAACTTTTCTTATATCCTTAGCCAGAGAGTCCCATCTGTCTTTGTAAAGCTTGAATTCCTTGCCCAGTTTATTGAGCTCTTCGTGAATTATTCCGGCATATTTCTCTCTTTCCATATTCCTTATGACAACCTGCACTGTTGAAAGAACAGACATAAGTGTGGTGGGAGATGCAATCCAAACCTTTTTAGAGCCGGCACAATCTATTAGATCCTGATGATATGCATTGATTTCAGCAAATATTGCTTCCGCAGGAAGAAACATTATAGCTTGCTCTGAGGTTACTCCTTCCACTATATACTTTTCTGAAATATCATTAATATGCTTTTTCACATTTGTCTTAAAATCCCGCTCATATATCCTTCGCTCCGATTCGGGTATGCTTTTATCAATCATACGCTGATAGTTTTCCAAAGGAAATTTTGAATCCACACACAACATTCCCACAGGCTCCGGTATATGCAGCACGGCATCGGCTATGGTTCCGTTGTTCAGCCTTTTCTGCAATTCATAAATTGGTGTGTTTTTTTCGCCGAACACTGTTTTCAGTATGTGGTTAAGCTGTACCTCTCCGAAGGTTCCCCTGCTTTTTTTATCCGTAAGTATATCCTGCAGAGATATAATATTCGTTGACAAGCTGTCAATCTTCCTCTGAGCTTCATCTATCTTGGAAAGGCGCTCCAATATATTGACAAATGTTTTGTTTGTTTTGTCAAAGCCTTCACTGAGCCTTTCCTCAACCTTCATGTTTATTCTTTCAAGATTTGAGCTCACTCTTTCGTTCAGAGACACAAAATTTTCATTAAGTGTCTTTGATGTACCTACACTGAAGCTCATAAATGACTCTGTCATTTTATTTGTATTTTTTTCAAGTCTCTCAACTGTTTCCAGCTTGTTTGCAAGTATTTCCTTTACCTGTCTTTTTTCAGAATCTGCAATTTTGCCGGACAAAAGGTCAATCATATGCAGATTGTTCTGACTCAGGTTCAACTTCAATTCCGTCAATATTTTGTTTTCAGAATTATTTTTAAATACCTTGAGTAATATAATTACATTGATAACCACTGATATTATAAGCAAGACAATTGTCAATTTTTCCATGCCGCCCTCCCTGTTCACATAGATTTTACCCTATAACCGAACATTTGTCCAGCGGTTTCATTTAATTACTTTATAAGCTCCTCGGCTATCTGCACTGCATTAGTGGCAGCTCCCTTTCTGACCTGATCTCCACAGCACCATAGAGCCAATGCATTTTCACCGCTTATATCCTTTCTTATCCTTCCCACATATATCAAATCCTGGTCAGATGTGTCAAGAGGCATCGGGTAAATTCTATTTTCCAGATCATCTGTTAATTTCACGCCTTTTGCTTTTGAAAGAAGCTCCCTTGCTTTTTCCGGAGTTATTTCCTTTTCTGTTTCAATGGTTATTGATTCTGAATGGCTTCTGTATACAGGCACTCTTACACATGTACAGTTTACTTTCAGATCTGGATTGTGAAATATTTTCCTGCCTTCATTCTGCAGCTTCATCTCCTCCTGCGAATATCCCATTTCATCAAAATCACCTATCTGAGGTATCAGGTTAAATGCAATCTGATGCTGGAATGTTTTTATTTCTGCAGACTTTCCTTCATTTATATCCTTAATCTGCTGATCCAATTCCTTTATGCCGTTTACTCCCGCTCCGGAAACCGCCTGGTATGTGGACACAACCATTCTTTTGATTTTTGCATATCTGTTCAGCTCGTTCAGCGCGGTAAGTGCTATAATAGTTGAGCAGTTAGGATTTGCAATTATTCCCTTATGTTTTTTTACATCCTCGGCATTTACCTCCGGAACAACTAAGGGCACATCCTCATTCATTCTGAATGCAGAGGAATTGTCAATAACCACAGCTCCTGCTCTCACAGCAGCAGGCGAAAGCACCTCGCTTATATTATTTTCCGCAGCACATAGAACTATATCCACATTTTCAAATGAATTCTCCGTAGCTTCCTCAATAATGTACTTTTTCCCTTGAAATTCCACCTCTTCACCCTCGCTTCTCTTGCTTGCCAGAAGCCTCAGCTCGTTGTAGGGAAAGTTTCTTTCTCCCAAAACCTTGAGCATTTCCTGCCCTACCGCACCGGTTGCACCCAATATTGCCAAATTGTATTTTTTCATAATATTCCTTCTTTCATAATAATTAATATTCCGTTTTATATAGGGTTTATTATAACAACATTTTTTTCAATGTCAAGTTTTTTGTTTATATTTTTATTACACGTGTATTTAAAATAGATACACACACTAATAATTGTAGCACTGAAAATGCGTAAAACAAAAGGGCCCTCGAGCCCTTAAGTATTTTTTATTAATTTGCAGTTGTATCAAATGTCGCTTTTATCTTCCATATATTGCTTTCTCTAACGGCATTCCATTTCACATTGTCTTTTTCAATTACCTGCTTCGTATCACCGCTTGTAACTTCAATTTTATAATATAAATTCACCGTTGCCAAATCTTTGCTGCTTGGATCCATTTCATATCCTTGTATTTTATAGTTCAGAAGCTTTACATTGGATGCTTCATGTTTCTTTGTATATTCGTCAAAGCTCTTAACTCTGTCTGCCACGGGAGTCATCAGATACATGTAGCTGTATCTGCTTGAAATCATTCCTGACAGGTATTTATCCGCGGCGTCTGAAGGCGTCTTTTCCCTGTAATCGAGTTCGCCCTTATCTACGGGGTATGCTGTACTTTTTTCCGCTTCTTTCGGTATGAAAGCATACGGATTATATACATTGCTTGGATTCCATATCATGTATTCCGTGATTCCAAGCTCCTTTGAAGCTATTATCTGGTCTCTAACCTTATCAGGTCCGTATTCAATTCCGGCCCAGTTAAAATCCTGAATCCACGGCCTGATAACAGGGCGTTTTTCCATTGAGGAGTTTTTCTCAACAGCCTCCTCCATTGCTCCCTTAACAACCAGGTAAGGGTGAGCATTTGGGTTTTCAAGATTGTACCAGCCTGTAGAATAATGGCTTGGATAAACCATTGGCGCCATATTATCAACATGCTCTCCCATGAGAATCCATGTCTGGCCTATATCCTCCGGATAATCATCCCATGTTCTTGTGATAATTCCGAAAACGTCCGCACCTATATTTACATTGTACGGCTCAAGCTCAGTTTTTGCGTACTCAAGGAATTCCGCAATTGCCTCATCCTTATCACGTCCGTTCCTCCCGGGAAATTCTGTGATTGGATTGTATTTTTTTGCTCCGTCAGGAAATCTCACATAGTCAAACTGGATTTCATCAAAGCCTAAGAGTGCTGCCTCCTTGGCAATTGATAAATTGTAGTCCCACACATATTTGTCAAATGGGTTAATCCACGGTATATTTCCGCTATTGGGATCAAGCCAGGTTCCTCCTGTCTTAAGCTGGATTGAATGCTCCTGGCTCTTAACAGCAAAATTTTTATCCTTGAATGTTACAATTCTTCCGATGGTGTAAATATCGTAGTCCTTCAGAACCTGCAGCATATTTTTTACATCTTTTATCGGAATTGGAGTGTTCTCATTCAATTTTTGGACTATTTCTATATTGCTTTCGTATGTTATTAATCCATTGTCATCCTTGACATTGATTACGACTCCGTTGATCTCTGTTCCGACCGCAATTCCGATTATTCTCTCAAATTTATTTGCTTTCTCAGCATTTGGCAGAAGCTCCTTCGCCTTTGCGGCATCTTTGTCGGCCAAAGCCTTGATATATGCACCGTAGGCGTCTATATTCTCCTTGCTCAGGGAATTTCCTGCTGTGTATCCTGTGGCATACAATGCCATAACTTCCACATTTCTTTTCTCCTGCTCCTGTCCTATGGGAACGAGCGGAACATAAAATTCGGCAAGCTCTGACTTACGCTGTTTTTCCAGTTCTTCTCTTTCAGCTATTTTTTTCTCAAGCTCCTGCTTCAGCCTTTCTTCCTCAGTAATCTCCGGCGGCTGCGTAACCTCTCCAGGCTTATCTATTTCCTCCCCGGTTATGGGTGGCTGCGGATCAGCACTGACCTTATCAGAACATCCTGCCAATAATGCCGTCAGCATTAACAGTAATATTGCTTTTTTCAATTTTTTGTACATATTTCCTCCTAATTTTTTTTAGCAGATATCGGTATAACCATACCCATATTATGTTATTATAGCAATGTATAAAAATATGATAAATATAGCATAATTTTAACATATAAAAGCACTATGTTCAATAAATAAAGCAGCTTTTTTCGTTTTTCGACAGATGTAATTTTTAACAAAATATGAAATAAAAAAACACATACGATAAATTTTTTCTTGACATTAATGTTCGTAAAATATATAATTTTTTCAGAAAAATATAAGGAGGTTTTTATGCTGACTGCAATAGTAGGAATAAACTGGGGAGATGAAGGCAAAGGCAGAATGGTTGATTTGTTGGCCGCAGATTACGACGTTGTATGCCGCTATCAGGGCGGAAACAATGCGGGACACACAGTGGTAAATGAATCAGGCAAATTTGTACTTAACCTGCTTCCGTCAGGCATACTAAGGCCTGAGGTTGTTAATGTAATGGGAAATGGTATAGTAATAGATTTGGAACACCTCCACAAAGAAGTGAACAATCTGAGAAGTTCAGGAATTAAAATTACACCTGATAATTTAAAAATCAGCGATAGGGCAGTTATTTGCCTTCCATACCATGTAAAGCAGGATATATTGGAAGAAGAGCGCTTAAAGGACCTGAAATTCGGATCCACAAGAAGAGGCATTGCTCCGGTATATGGCGACAAGTATATGAAAAAAGGCATAAGAATGGGTGACCTGCTGAATAAAGAAGCGCTTAAAAAGCGTGTTGAGCAGATTGTAGAATGGAAAAATCTGACCATTGCGGGAGGATATAAGTCCATAGAATTTTATGCGGATGATATGTATGACTGGCTGATTAAATACGGCACAGAATTTGAAGAATATATATGTGACGTTGGATTATATCTGAATAATTCCGTAAATAACGGCAAAAAAATAATGTTTGAGGCACAGCTGGGTGCACTGAGAGATATAGATTTCGGAATTTATCCATATACATCCTCGTCCTCTACAATAGCAGCTTATGCTCCCATAGGAGCAGGCGTTCCCGGAATGAAGCTCGGCAGCACCATCGGGATAATGAAGGCCTATTCTTCGTGTGTAGGCGAAGGACCTTTTACAGCTGAGATGTCCGGCGATGAAGCCGAAGCGCTCAGAGAAGCAGGAGGAGAATACGGCGCAGCAACGGGAAGACCAAGAAGAGTGGGTCCGTTTGATGTAGTGGCATCAAGATATGGCGTAAGAGTTCAGGGCGCAGACCAGCTTGCTCTCACAAAACTGGATGTATTGTCATACATGGACAGAATACCGGTGGTTGTCGCATATGACATAGACGGAAGAATTACCGAGGAGTTCCCCACAGGAGCCGATTTGGATATAGCAAAACCCGTCATTGAATTTATGGACGGATGGAAATGCGATATAGGCAAATGCAGAAAAGAGTCTGACCTTCCAAAGGAAGCCTTTAAATATATCAAGTACCTGGAAAAAAAGGTGGGCTGTATTATCAAATATGTATCCGTGGGAGCAGACAGAGAAGATTATCTTGTAATGAACGAGTAACAAGCAACAGAAAGCCGGTCTGATTACATTTCAGTACCGGCTCTTCTATATGCTATATATATGAATGAATCCACAGCAGTTCTGTTGATTTCTTGCCTG
>DNNV01000367.1:0-2503 GCA_003497505.1 Clostridiales bacterium
TGTCATATCTCCGCCATCACTATATTCGTATCTTTTTCCCAATTGTTCCCATTTAGTCAATCCAAGTCTATGAAATTTTAAAAGGTTAATTTCGTATAATCCATTTTCATTCATAAAATCAATTAATTTATGGGCATTATCAATGCTGTCATTATATCCTGCTATAGTTGGCTGTCTTAAGATAAGTCTTCCACCCCATCCTGATCTTACTAAGGCTCTGATATTTGAAAGTATCAAATCATTATAAACTCCAGTTCCTTGCTTATGTTTTTCGTTATCCATATTTTTTACATCAATAAATGCAAAATTGATGTATTTCATAATTTCCAAAAACTCTTCCTGCTTTGCATATGCTTCAGTTTCTATAGCTGTGTGAATTTGCAGTGTGCGACATCTTTTTAATACCTCAAGCAAAAATTCATAATGCATAAGCGGATCTCCGCCTGAAAATGTAACTCCGCCGTCTGATCCCCAGCTATTGAAATCACGTCTCAATAACGCCACAAGTTCATCAACAGTATATTCTTTAACACACTGTTTGAAGGCTTTGTTTGGACAAATATTGACGCAGTCAAATGTCTCACATTTTATACAGACACTCCAGTCAATGCTTGGTTTACCTAGCTGATCAAACTTAATATTGTCATGGGGGCATGCATTTCTGCATGCCTTACATCCCTTGTCCCACTTGCACATTTTATCAGAAAACATTATATGCTTTTTCTTTAACCAACTTTCAGGATTGGCACACCATCTGCATTGCAATGGACAACCTACAAAGAATACATTAGTCCTGCAGCCTGGTCCGTCATGCACTGAATATGCCTGTACATCGAATATTAGCCCCTTCTTTTCAGTGTTTAAATTTATACTTCCCATACTTACATCCTATTAGTTGTTGAACTTTTCGCAAGCAAAAGCACCACAAGTAGCATATGCCCAGTTCTCTTTTTTAAATCCTTTGCAAGTCCCTACTCCATATTTGTCAGGATTTAAAAAGTTTTTACATACTCCGCACTTTTCAGCCTGTTTGAAATTAGGGCATGCATCGCTGCCTTCTCCATCAATAGGAACTAAATTTTTAGTTAATGCGCATTGTCCTTTTTCGCAATCTAAATTTATATAATTTTTACAATCATAATGTTTCATAATCATACCTCCATTATTATTTTTATGCTTCATCATATTGAGTTCTGAAAATAACTTCATCTTGTATCGGTTTCCCTATTTCACACCAGTATTGTGTAAATCCGGCAACACGAATCATAAGATCTCTGTATTTGTCAGGTGTAACTTGCGCTTTTCTCAATGTCTTAGAATCTACAATATTAAACTGAACGTGGAATCCGCCCTTTCTCATATATGCACGTACAACGTCAAGAAGCTTTCTTGTTCCGTTAAGTCCTTTTACTGCTGTCGGATGAAGCTTCAGGTTCATCTGTGAGTTCTGATGTATTCCGTGGTCATAAACCGTTGCAGATTCAAACAGTGCATAAAGACCGTTCTGATCTGTTCCAGGCGCAGCCGACAATGAGCCGTCTGAATATGTTGTTCCTGCAAGTCTCGAATCAGCTGTACCCAATGTAATGAAACCTTGTGGACCATGAGTTGAAACTGAAATCTGGCATAAATATAAAGGTTTACCATAGTATGAATGATAGCTGTGAACCATGTCGTACATGTCATATTCATATCTCTTAAGCAATTGGTCTACATATGGTATTGCATTTCCGTATTTCGGAGCATTTACGCAAGCTGCAAATATTTCTTCATATTTAGGACTGTTTTCTGTGTTTTCTCTGTAATCCGGAGAGAATACACCTGTTTCATAAGCAGTCTTGAATCCAAAGTTATTAATCATTGCATCTGTCATTTCTTCTATTGTAAACTTCTTTTCATCATACACATTTTTCTTAATAGAAGCTAATGAGTTGATTAATGTAATAGTTCCGCATGATTCTACATTTATGCTGGCATTATATCTAGCTCCCATATTTCCCAAATGCTGACCCTTTTTGAAGCAGTCCGGTTTCAGCAGTGAGTTAACGGCCGGCATTAGGTATTTTCTCCATATATCCATCTGAATGTTATTTACCTTGTTAAGAATCAGAATTGAATCATTCATGTATTGTTTCCATTGTTCATAAACAGCTTCAAAGGTATCAAGATTTTTATTATGTGCCGGATATACTCTTTTTCCTGTTCTCTTATCCAAGCCATTTGTCAATACTAATTCTAATATCTTAGGCATTGCCAAGAAGTGAACTCCTGTACCACAAGTTGGTGATGCTCCTCCGGGTACCCAAGTTACCTTTCCGTCAAAATGCAATGGCTGGAAGCATCCGGGTGAAGATTCAAGACATCCGCCAAGGCACCATGCTCTTGCATCTTCAAGGTTCATGCCTTCAGGTCCATAATTGTCAAGCATGTAGTTAATGCCGCCTTGATTGTTCATCCATGCAGGATATCCAAGTCCAAGTTTTGTACAAAGATCGGAAGAGCG
>DNNV01000367.1:2668-3963 GCA_003497505.1 Clostridiales bacterium
CAAGTCCAAGTTTTGTACAAGCTGCTGCTTTCATCAGGAAATCTTCAGGTGTTTTTTCATCATATAGAACACTCAGCGTAGGCTGCGGAGTTCTGTTTCTCATACCTGCTTCAATAATTAAATATTCAAGAGGCGTAACTGCTGTAAGGCCTTCTTTGTTCAGTCCACCCATTGACAAGTTATTGAATGTATTTCCTGAAAGAACACCGCCTGATACTCCGGCAGAAGCGAAACACTCAATACAAGTTATTTTAATTCTATATAATTCCAGAATTTCTATAACTTCTTCATCCGTCATGATTCCTTCACGGATATCATGTTCATAGTATGGCTGCAATACCTGTCCAAGTCTGCCTATTGATAATCCTGACATCGCATCCTCATTTGTAACACCTAAGTGGCAGCATACTGTCAATTGTATAGCTTCCCAGAAATTTGAAGGTTTCTTGTGAGCAATATTATGCATAACTTCTTTGATTTTTTCATAGTTAGCTTTCAATTCAGGATCTGTCTCAACAGAAGCAAGATAAGCTGCTTGTTTTGAATAATTTTCACACCATTTGCTTAGGCCCATTACGATTTCTTTCATGGCAGCATAGTAATACCCTCTGCTCATGCCCAGGATTCCGTCGTCTCCTGCTTCACCCATTACTTCGGCCATTCTTTCATTACATATTTCTATGATTCTATCAAAACCATATTCTAAAGGAACATAGTAGTTTGAAACTTCACGCCCTTGTGCAATTGCAAAAGAGTCAAACATACAAACTACACTATCCATTAAATCTCTATATTGTCCATATCCGGGCAATGTTCTTGAATATTTATCAGCTAAATCTTCTATAGAAATACCTCTCCAAGGCTCGGACGCTTTAACAAGTACCGGAATTTCTTCTTTTCTCATCCCGAATTTCTTCGCAAGAGAGATAATATTTCCATAACTTTTCGTAACATTTCCACCGCCTGCGCCAACTATACTAACTGCATCTGCTTCATTTTCAGCAGGAGCATCAACTTCTGCCATCAAAGCATCTGCTTGCGCAAGGAAAAAGCTTGATGTTGTCCAAGGAAATGGGAATCCACCCCTTACATTTTTAGTTTTGTTCATAACAATTTTTTCATAAGGCTGTATAGTAGGAGTCATATGTGCTAAAGCAGCGCCCATAGCCCTGGCTCTTCTAACTTCAATTACTTCACCATCATTTTCCCACCAGCTCCTATTGTACCAGTAAGGAACCTCCATATCTGCAGTAACTTTTAGAGTGTAGTAAGTTTCCATTAATCTTTTAGAAGAT